>NZ_JBIQNC010000322.1:0-3500 GCF_044462705.1 Xenophilus sp. | reverse complement strand
TAGCCGACCTGCTGCGCCATGCGCAGCGCCGCCTGCGTGATGCGCGCGCGCAGCGCCTCGGGCAGCGAGGGGCTGGGCGCGATCTCCACCAGCTTCTGGAAGCGCCGCTGCAGCGTGCACTCGCGCTCGCCCAGGCTGGCGACGGCGCGGCCGTCGCCGAGGACCTGGATCTCGATGTGGCGCGCCTGCTTCATCAGCCGCTCCACGTACACGCCCTCGACGCCGAAGGCGGCCTTCGCCTCCGACATGCAGCGCGCGTGCGCCTCGGGCAGGTCCTCGGCGCGCAGCACCGCGCGCATGCCGCGCCCGCCGCCGCCGCCGATGGCCTTGATCATCACGCCGGCGCCGTCCTTCGCCTGCTCGGCGAAGAAGGCCTGCGCCTCCGCCAGCGTCACGGCGCCGGCGCTGCCGGGCATCACCGGCACGTCGCACTGCTGCGCCAAGTCGCGGGCGCGGGCCTTGTCGCCGAAGAGTGCGAGCTGCTCCGACGTGGGCCCGATGAAGACCAGGCCTGCATCGGCGCAGGCCTGCGCGAAGTCGGCGCGTTCGCTGAGGAAGCCGTAGCCCGGGTGCACCGCGTCGCAGCCCTGCGCCTTCGCCACCGCCAGCAGCGCGGGGATGTCGAGGTACGCCGAGGGGCCGGTGCCCTGCAGCGCGACGGCGGTGTCGGCCAGTTGCGCGTGCAGCGCCTGCGCATCGTCCTTCGCGTGGACCGCGACGCTGGCGATGCCCAGGTCCTGCAGCGCGCGCACGAGTCGCACGGCGATCTCGCCGCGGTTGGCGATCAGTACCTTCTTGAACATCAGTCGATATCTTTCAGCATGCGGCGCAGCACCTTGCCTGCGCCTGTGGCCGGCAGCGTATCGATGAACCGGACGTGCTTCGGCGCCTTGTAGGTGGCCATGTTCTCGCGCGACCAGGCGGTGATCTCCTCGGCCGACACCTGCGCGCCCGGCTTCTTCACGATGAAGGCCTTCACCACCTCGCCCTTGTCGGGATCGGGCTGCGCGATCACGGCCGCCTGCGCGACGGCCGGGTGTTTGATGAGGATGGCCTCGACCTCCTCCGGGAACACGCTGTAGCCCGAGACCTTGATCATCTCCTTGAAGCGGCCGGTGAAGGTGAGGTAGCCGTCCTCGTCGAACTTGCCCATGTCGCCGGTGTGCACCCAGCCGTCGCGCAGCGTGGCGGCGGTGGCGTCGGGCTTGTTCCAGTAGCCCTTGAAGACGCCCGGGCTGGTCAGCACGATCTCGCCCAGTTCGCCGGTGGGCAGGTCCCGGCCCGTCTCGGGATCGACGATGCGGATGGTCACGCCCGGCGCCGGGATGCCCTGCGTGCCCCACTTCGCCCGGCCCGCGGGCGTGTAGGTGTCGCAGGTGTGCGTCTCCGACAGGCCGTAGGCCGCCTCCTGCGAGGTGCAGTTCTTCGCGAAGGAGCGCCACTGCGCCGCCAGCGGCTCGGTGAAGGCGATGCCGAAGCTGGTCACCGGGTTCATCTTCAGGCTGGAGAGATCGAAGGCGGCGATGTCCGGCTGCTGCATGCAGGCCACGTTCATCGGCGCGATGCTGTACCACCAGGTGACTTTGTAGCGGTCGATGGCCTGCAGCACCGCGTGCGGGTCGAAGCGGTGCAGCAGCACGCTGGTGGCGCCGGTGATCACCGGCACGTTCACGCCCATCAGCATGCCGGCGATGTGGTACAGCGGCGCGACGGACAGCAGCACGTCGTTCGGCTGCACGCCGTTGCAGTCGGCGGCCACCGTGGTCTTGAACAGGGCGTTGCCGTAGCTGAGCATGGCGCCCTTGGGCAGGCCGGTGGTGCCCGAGGTGTAGGTCATCAGCGCCACGTCGTCCAGCGAGAGTTCGACCGGCGCCGGCTTCGCGTCGCCGCGCATGGCGGCGAGGAAGTCCTCGCAGCCGGCGGGCACGGCGCGCGCCTCCTGCTGCGCGGCGGCGAGTTCGGCGGGCAGGTCCATCGTCGGCTTGGCCGGCAGCAGGTCGGCATAGTGCACCGCGAAGACGTGCGCCAGCGCGCTGCCGGGCTTCACCTTCTCGACCACCGGCACCAGGTTCGAGGCCGCCACGATGACGCGCGCCTTCAGGTCGTTCACCTGGTAGGCGAGCTCGTGCTCCTTGTTCAGCGGGCCGCTCGGGCAGACGATGGCGCCGATCTTCTGGATGCCGTAGTGCGCCACCAGGTACTGCGGGCAGTTGTTGAGGAAGAGCACGACCGGGTCGCCCTTGCCCACGCCCAGCGCCTGCAGCCGCGCGCCGAAGGCGTCGCTCGCGCGGTCCAGCTCGGCCCAGCTCATCGCGCTGCCGTACCAGATGCAGGCGGGGTGGTCGGGGCGCTCGCGCGCGTTGGCGCGCAGGTATTCGTGCAGCGGCTGCTGCGGCCGCGAGGGCAGGGCGGCGGGGGTGGTGCTTGTCTCCATGGTGTCAGCCTGTCAGGGTTATCGATAGCCGTGGATGGCGCGCGGATGCTTGCCGTGGGACCGATGGTGCCCCAACAATCCTACCGATGGGTAGAACATCGGAGACACCGCACAAACCCCCGCACCCTTCGCACCTGCCGCAGGGCACGGGCCGCCAGCGCGCGAGCACGCCCGGCACCGACGTGCAGCGCGAGCGCATCCTGCAGGCGGCGGCGCGCCTGTTCGCGGCGCAGGGCTATGCCAACACGACGATGGCGCAGATCGTGCGCGAGCTGGGCGTGAGCAAGCCTTTCGTCTACTACTACTTCCGCGACAAGCAGGAGATCTTCGAGACGCTGTCGTGGAAGCCGGCGGTCGAGTGCTTTACCGTGCTGGACTTCGCCGACACGGACACGCGCCGCGCCAGCGAGAAGGTGATGCAGGGGCTGGAGCGGCTGATCCGCGCCACCATCGAGAACCAGCCGGTGGCCTTCTTCCCCTACCGCGAGCCGCAGGTCTACCGGCCCGAGTACCTGGCCGCGCAGAAGAAGCTCGCGAACCACTTCTACGACCGGCTGTGCCCGCTGCTGGAACAGGCGCGCCGCGACGGCGACCTCGACTTCAACGACACCCGGATCACCGCGCTGGCGGCCTGCAGCCTGCCGGGCTTTCTCTACAACTGGTACCGGCCGGGCGGGCGCTTCTCGCCCGACGAGGTCGTCGCCGAACTCACGATGCTCGCCTCGCGCGTCATCGGCCTGCGCCGCGCGCCTGCGCGCGGCAAGGGCTGAATCCCGGCCTTTCTTCCATTCCAGCGATTTCGCCTGTTCATCTGCCGCGCCCTGCGCGCGGATGCCGTTCCTTCCCCCTTTCCTTGGAGACCCTCGCCATGACCGTGCCCCGCCGACTCGCCCCGCTCGCCCTCGCCGCCGCCCTCGCGGCCGCGGGCGCCCACGCCCAGGAGGTCTACAAGATCGCCTACATCGATCCGCTCTCCGGCCCCTTCGCCAACGTCGGCGAACTGATGCTCACGCACGTGCAGTACGCGGTGGAGGACGTCAACGCCAAGGGCGGCGCGCTCAAGGGC
>NZ_JBIQNC010000321.1:0-3536 GCF_044462705.1 Xenophilus sp. | reverse complement strand
TCCGCCGGCGTCAGCACCGGCATCGACATGGCACTGGCGATGGTGGCCGGCGACCTGGACGCGGCGGTCGCCGGCGAGGTGGCCAAGCGGCTGGTGCTCTACGCCCGCCGCCCCGGCCATCAATCGCAGTTCAGCCCGCTGCTGCAGGCGCAGGCGAAGGCCGACAGTCCCTTTGCCGATCTCATCGGATGGATCCATGCCCACCTCGCGGCGCCGCTGGACGTGCCGGCGCTGGCCGCCCGCGCCGGCCTGTCGGAGCGCACCTTCCACCGCAAGTTCATAGCAGCCACGGGCGAAACGCCGGCCCGCTTCGTCGAGACGGCGCGGCTGGACGCGGCGCGCCTGCTGCTCGCGCGCGGGGTATCGCTCAAATCGGTCGCCGTGCAGGTGGGCCTCTTCCCGGCGACGCGGCTGACGCAGGCTTTCGAGCAGCGTTTCGGCATCTCGCCGCGGCTGTTCCGCGACATGCATGCCGGGTTCTGAGCGCATCTGCAGGCCCGGGCGCGCATCCTGCAACTGAGGCGCCAGCACGTCCATGAACACGCGGCTCCTCGCAGGCGCCGCCAGCCGAAGGGTTCGCGCCGCGCGCATGACCCGCGGGCTCATCGCGCGCCTTCGCCGCTGATTGCACGGTGACAGAGACTGCGCGCGGCAGCCGCCTATGCCTCCACGAAGGCCTCCTCGCGCTTGGACTTCACGGCGGGCAGCAGCACGATGACCACCATGATGGCGGCGGCGACCAGCAGGCCGGCCGAGATCGGCCGCGTGACCAGCACCGACCAGTCGCCGCGCGAGAGCAGCAGCGCCCGGCGCAGGTTCTCCTCCATCATCGGCCCCAGGATCAGCCCCAGCAGCAGCGGCGCCGGCTCGCAGCCCAGCTTGATGAAGACGTAGCCGACCACGCCGAACACGGCCACCATCCACACGTCGAAGGTGTTGTTGTTCGTCGAGTACACGCCGATCGCGCAGAACAGCACGATCGCGGGAAACAGCCACTTGTACGGGATGGACAGCAGCTTGATCCACATGCCGATCAGCGGCAGGTTCAGCACGATCAGCATCAGGTTGCCGATCCACATCGAAGCGATCAGGCCCCAGAAGAGTTCGGGGTTGCTGCTCATCACCTGCGGGCCGGGCTGGATGTTGTGGATGGTCATCGCGCCCACCATCAGTGCCATCACGGGGTTGCCGGGGATGCCCAGCGTCAGCAGCGGGATGAAGGCGGTCTGCGCGCCGGCGTTGTTGGCCGATTCGGGGCCGGCCACGCCGCGGATGTTGCCCTGGCCGAAGGGCGTCTCGCCCTGCTTGAGCTTGAGCTTCTTCTCCATGGTGTAGGACGCGAAGGACGACAGCAGCGCGCCGCCGCCCGGCAGGATGCCCAGCGAGCAGCCCAGCGCGGTGCCCCGCAGCATGGCCGGCGTCATGCGCTTGAAGTCGTCCCGGGTCGGCCAGACGCCGTGCAGCTTGGCCGTGTAGGCTGCGCGGTCCTCCTCCGGCTGCCCCAGATTGGAGATGATCTCGCCGTAGCCGAACACGCCCATGGCGATGGCGATGAAGCTGATGCCGTCGGTCAGTTCCGGAATGTCAAAGCTGTAGCGCGCCACGCCGGAGTT
The DNA here is from genome assembly GCF_044462705.1 of Xenophilus sp. Classification (NCBI taxonomy): domain Bacteria; kingdom Pseudomonadati; phylum Pseudomonadota; class Betaproteobacteria; order Burkholderiales; family Comamonadaceae; genus Xenophilus; species Xenophilus sp. Next base: position 1,923 of record NZ_JBIQNC010000321.1, on the reverse strand, counting down.
CACGTCGGTGCCCACCAGGCCCAGCAGCAGCCCCAGGATGATCATGCAGATGGCCTTGAGCAGCGAGCCCGAGGCCAGCACGACGGCACCGATCAGGCCCAGCACCATCAGGCTGAAGTACTCGGCCGGGCCGAACTTGAAGGCCAGCTCGGTCAGCGGCGGCGCGAAGGCGGCCAGCACGACGGTGCCCACGCAGCCGGCGAAGAAGGAGCCCAGGCCGGCCGCCGCCAACGCCGGCCCGCCGCGCCCGGCCTTGGCCATCTGGTGCCCGTCGATCGCGGTCACCACCGAGGACGATTCACCGGGCAGGTTGACCAGGATGGCGGTGGTGGAGCCGCCGTACTGCGAGCCGTAGTAGATGCCGGCCAGCATGATCAGCGCCGCCACCGGCGGCAGCGCGTAGGTGGCCGGCAGCAGCATGGCGATGGTGGCCACCGGGCCGATGCCGGGCAGCACGCCGATCAGCGTGCCCAGCAGGCAGCCGACGAAGGCGTAGGCCAGGTTCTGCAGGCTGAAGGCGGCCTGGAAGCCGAGGGCGAGGTGGTCGAACAATTCCATGGCGCCGGTCTCAGCTGATGAAGGTGGGCCAGACCTGGAATTGCAGCTTCAGGCCGACGATGAAGACCAGGTAGCTGCCGACGGCCAGGATGGTCGCGAGGATCAGCGTGGGCCGCAGCGCGAAGCTGGTGCCGGCCATGGCAGCGATGAGCGTCAGCGCATAGATGGCGATGATCAGCCCCATGGCCGGCACGCCGATGCTGGGCAGCCCGCCCAACAGGATGCCGAACACCACGTTGGCGCCGATGATCAGCAGCAAGGGCCGCCACGCAGCCCGGCCGATGGGTTCGCCATCGGCGGTCCTCACCGTGAGGGCGCCGGCGACCGCCACCAGGCCCAGCACGGCCAGCAGGATGCCCAGCAGCAGCGGAAAGTAGCCAGGGCCCATGCGGGCGGCGTCGCCGACGTGGTAGCTGGTCGCGCCGGCGGCGAAGGCCGTTCCCATGGCGGTGAACATGAGGCCGGAAAAGAAGTCCTTCTGGCTTTGAATCTTCATCGATCGGAGGAATGGTTGGAGGGCAGGCGTGCGAACGAAGTCCCGGCGCGATGCGCCGGCCGTTCGCTCTCGGGTGGCCCGCTGCTGCGAGCCGCAAGACGTCAGGGCGCCGTCAGATATGTCATGTTATGAGTCAATATAGATCACATCATGAGTAATTACCCTGCCGATCGGCAGATCGAGGACGGACGGCCCCGCGCGAGCTAAAGTACGAGGAAAAGTTCCGCAAGGTTGCTCATGAATGACCCTGATCCCACGCCGAGGACCGACAAGCAGCGGCTGGAGGCGTTGTCCGACTTCCGGCACCAGCTGCGCAATTTCCTGCGCTTCAGCGAGGACGCCGCGCGGGCCGAAGGCATCACGGTGCTGCAGTACCAGCTGCTGCTGCACACGCAGGCGTTCCCAGAACGCGAGTGGGCGACGGTGTCGGAGATCGCGGAGCGGCTGCAGGCGCAGGTGCACGGGGTCGTGGCGCTCATCTCGCGATGCGAAGAAGCGGGGCTGGTTCGGCGCCGCCAGAGCGAGGTGGATCGCCGCCAGACCGAGATCCATCTGCTGCCCAAGGGACGGCGCAAGCTGCTCAGGCTGGCGTCACTGCACGAGACCCATCTGGCTGCACTCGCCGAGGCGGCCCGCCTGGCAAAGGCCATTGCTCAGTCCGCGGCGAAAGGCAAGAGCGCCTGAGCGAGGCGGTGCCTTGCTGCAGGCAGCCGCGGATCACGCGGCTTCCGCGACAGGTGACTGCGCGCGATTCAGCCCCAGTTCGCTCTTCACGAGTTCGATGAACGTCCGGCCCAGTTGGGAGGTCGGCCGATTGACGTTCGTCACGCTGTAGATGGCGAAACTCGGCGCCTTCGGAATCTTGATGA
>NZ_JBIQNC010000320.1:0-3548 GCF_044462705.1 Xenophilus sp. | reverse complement strand
CCGAGGCCGGCTACGTCGGCGAGGACGTCGAGAACATCATCCAGAAGCTGCTGCAAAGCTGCAACTACGAGGTCGAGCGCGCCCAGCGCGGCATCGTCTACATCGACGAGATCGACAAGATCAGCCGCAAGTCCGACAACCCCAGCATCACCCGCGACGTGTCGGGCGAGGGCGTGCAGCAGGCGCTGCTCAAGCTGATCGAGGGCACCATGGCCAGCGTGCCGCCGCAGGGCGGGCGCAAGCATCCCAACCAGGACTTCCTGCAGATCGACACCACCAACATCCTGTTCATCTGCGGCGGCGCCTTCGCGGGGCTGGAAAAGGTGATCGAGGCGCGCACCGAGGCCTCGGGCATCGGTTTCGGCGCCGTGGTGCGCAGCAAGCAGCAGCGCAGCCTGACGGAAGTGTTCCGCGAGGTGGAGCCCGAGGACCTGATCAAGTTCGGCCTGATCCCGGAACTCGTGGGGCGCCTGCCGGTGGTGGCCTCGCTGGCCGAGCTGAGCGAGGACGCGCTGATCCAGATCCTGACCGAGCCGCGCAACGCCGTCGTGAAGCAGTTCTCCAAGCTGCTGCAGATGGAGGGCGTCGAGCTGGAAGTGCGCCCCGCCGCGCTGCGCGCCGTGGCGCGCAAGGCGCTGGCCCGCAAGACCGGCGCCCGCGGCCTGCGCTCCATCCTGGAACAGTCGCTGATCGACACCATGTTCGAGCTGCCCAACGTGGGCAACGTCGAGAAGGTGGTCGTGGACGAATCGACCATCGAAGAGAACAAGCCGCCGCTGCTCGTGTACCGCGAGGCGGCCAAGAAGGCCTGAGACGCCGCCGGTGCAGGTCGCTGCCGTTGCTCCTCCTGCCCCTTCCCGCCTCGCGCCTTTGACGCTGATTTCGATGCCGACGGCGTTCCGCCTTGAAAATGGCGGCGCGCCGTCCATCTTTGCCTGACAACCCAGAGGATTGCCATGTCCGGCCATACCCCCCTGCCTTCCGATCCCATCGACCTGCCGCTGCTGCCCCTGCGCGACGTGGTGGTCTTCCCCCACATGGTCATCCCGCTGTTCGTGGGGCGGCCCAAGAGCATCAAGGCGCTGGAACTCGCCATGGAGGCCGAGCGCCGCATCATGCTGGTGGCCCAGAAAGCCGCCGCCAAGGACGAGCCGTCGGTCGACGACATGTTCGAGGTCGGCTGCGTCTCGACCATCCTGCAGATGCTCAAGCTGCCCGACGGCACCGTGAAGGTGCTGGTCGAGGGCCAGCAGCGCGCCCGCGTGGCGCGCATCGACGACGGCGAGACGCATTTCACCGCCAACGTCGTGCCGCTGGAGACTGACGGCGCCGCCGCCAGCACCGAGGTGGAGGCGCTGCGCCGCGCGGTGATGCAGCAGTTCGACCAGTACGTCAAGCTCAACAAGAAGATCCCGCCCGAGATCCTCACCTCGATCTCCAGCATCGACGACGCCGGCCGCCTGGCCGACACCATCGCCGCCCACCTGCCGCTCAAGCTCGACAGCAAGCAGGCGGTGCTCGACCTGGCCGGCGTGAAGGAGCGGCTGGAGAACCTGTTCGGCCAGCTCGAGCGCGAGGTCGACATCCTCAACGTCGACAAGAAGATCCGCGGCCGCGTGAAGCGGCAGATGGAGAAGAACCAGCGCGACTTCTACCTCAACGAGCAGGTCAAGGCGATCCAGAAGGAGCTCGGCGAGGGCGAGGAGGGCGCCGACATCGAGGAGATCGAGAAGAAGATCAAGGCCGCCCGCATGCCCAAGGACGCGCGCAAGAAGGCCGAGGGCGAGCTCAAGAAGCTCAAGCTCATGTCGCCCATGTCGGCCGAGGCCACCGTGGTGCGCAACTACATCGACGTGCTGGTCGGCCTGCCCTGGGCGAAGAAGACCAAGATCAAGCACGACCTGGCCAACGCCGAGACGGTGCTCAACGAGGACCACTACGGCCTGGAGAAGGTCAAGGACCGCATCCTCGAGTACCTCGCGGTGCAGCAGCGCGTGGACAAGGTCAAGGCGCCGATCCTGTGCCTGGTCGGCCCGCCGGGCGTGGGCAAGACCTCGCTGGGCCAGTCGATCGCCAAGGCCACCGGCCGCAAGTACGTGCGCATGGCGCTGGGCGGCATGCGCGACGAGGCCGAGATCCGCGGCCACCGCCGCACCTACATCGGCGCGCTGCCGGGCAAGGTGCTGCAGAACCTCTCCAAGGTGGGCACGCGCAATCCGCTGTTCCTGCTGGATGAGATCGACAAGCTGGGCACCGACTTCCGCGGCGACCCGTCCAGCGCGCTGCTGGAGGTGCTGGACCCGGAGCAGAACCACACCTTCGGCGACCACTACGTCGAGGTCGACTTCGACCTGTCCGACGTGATGTTCGTCGCCACCTCCAACTCGATGAACATCCCGCCGGCGCTGCTGGACCGGATGGAGGTCATCCGCCTGGCCGGCTACACCGAGGACGAGAAGACCAGCATCGCGCTGAAGTACCTGCTGCCCAAGCAGATGGAGAACAACGGCGTGCGCGAGGGTGAACTGCTCGTCACCGAGGACGCGGTGCGCGACATCGTGCGCTACTACACCCGCGAGGCCGGCGTGCGCTCGCTGGAGCGCGAGCTCTCGAAGATCTGCCGCAAGGTGGTCAAGGGCCTGCAGCTCAAGAAGATGGAGCCGAAGGTCACCGTCGACAGCGGCAACCTCAACGACTTCCTGGGCGTGCGCAAGTACAGCTTCGGCCGTGCCGAGCAGCAGAACCAGGTGGGCCAGGTGGTCGGCCTGGCCTGGACCGAGGTGGGCGGCGACCTGCTGACCATCGAGGCGGCCACGCTGCCGGGCAAGGGCATGATCACGCGCACCGGCTCGCTGGGCGACGTGATGAAGGAGTCGGTCGAGGCCGCGCGCACGGTGGTGCGCAGCCGCGCCCACCGCCTGGGCATCCGCGACGAGCTGTTCGAGAAGAAGGACATCCACATCCACGTGCCCGACGGCGCCACGCCCAAGGACGGCCCCAGCGCCGGCGCCGCCATGACGACGGCGATCGTGTCGGCGCTCACCGGCATCCCGGTGCGCGGCGACGTGGCGATGACCGGCGAGATCACGCTGCGCGGCGAGGTCACGGCCATCGGCGGCCTGAAGGAGAAGCTGCTGGCCGCCCTGCGCGGCGGCATCAAGACGGTGCTGATCCCGGAAGAGAACGCCAAGGACCTGCAGGAGATCCCCGAGAACGTGAAGAACGGCCTGGAGATCGTGCCGGTCAAGTGGATCGACAAGGTGCTCGAGCTGGCGCTGGAGAAGCAGCCCGAGCCGCTGTCGGACGAGGAGGTCGCGGCCTCGCAGGCGGCGATGGCCGAACTGGCCAAGCAGCGTGCCGGCGCCCCGGCGCCGGCCACCGACGGCTCGGTCAAGCATTGATGTCGTGCACGAGGCCCGCCGGTTGTCCGGAGGGCCTCGTTTTCGGCATATAATGCAAGGCTTCCGGCAAACGGAAGAAGCTGAAACACAGCGCGGGAATAGCTCAGTTGGTAGAGCGCAACCTTGCCAAGGTTGAGGTCGGGAGTT
>NZ_JBIQNC010000319.1:0-3556 GCF_044462705.1 Xenophilus sp. | reverse complement strand
GCCCTAGTCGGCCGTGATGCCGCCCTTCTTCACCACCTCGGCCCAGCGCGCGGCGTCCTTGGCCACCAGGCGGGCGAAGTCGCCGGGGCTGGAGACGGCGGGCACCATGCCCTGCGTCTCGAAGGCGGCCGCCACGTCCGGCTGGCGCAGGATGCCGGCGATCGCGCCGTTCAGGCGCTCGACGATCGCCGGCGGCGTGCCCTTGGGCGCGAGCACGCCGTACCACATGTCGACGCTGCCGGTGTCGATGCCGGCCTCGGCCAGCGTCGGCACGTCGGGCAGCTGCGGCACGCGCTGGTCGCTGCCCGCGGCCAGCGCCTGCAGCTTGCCCGCCCTGATGTGCGGCAGCGCCACGTGGACGGGCAGGAACATGAAGTCCAGGCGGCCGCCCAGCAGGTCGGTGACGGCGCCGGCCGTGCCCTTGAAGGGCACGTGCAGCATCTCGATGCCGGCCTTCTGCGTCAGCAGCGCCATCGCCAGGTGGTGCGGCGTGCCGACCCCGGGCGTGCCGTAGGTCAGCGCGCCGGGGCGGGCCTTGGCCTCGGCGACCAGCGCCGGGACGGTGGCCGCCTTCTGCGCCGACGGGTTGCGCACCAGGAGCAGCGTGCCCCAGGAGGTCTGCGCCACCGGCGCGAAGTCGTTGACCGGGTCGTAGGGCAGCGACTTGTACAGGCTCTTGTTCATCACCAGCGTGCTGACCTGCACCAGCAGCGTGTAGCCGTCGGGCGCGGCGCGCGCCACGCGCTCGCTGCCGATGTTGCCGCTGGCGCCCGGCACGTTGTCGACGACCACCGGCTGGCCCAGCACCTGCGGCAGGCGCGCCGACAGCTGGCGCGCCACCAGGTCGATGCCCGTGCCCGGCGTGTAGGGCACGACCAGCGTGATCGGCCGGTCCGGCCAGGCCCACGCGGACGCGGCCATGGCGCAGCCGGCCGCGAAGATCGACATCCAACGAAGCATTCCGAATCTCACCTCTTGTCTCCTTCCGCCGGCCCGTCCGGCTGCAGGTGTCTGCGCTGCATCAAGGCATGGCGCCTCGAACGATGGCATTAGGCCATCGACGCGCGGACAAAGAGAAATTCAGGAATCACATGAATTCATATGAGTTCCATATGGGCACCGCAGGACGGCGTCAGCGCGACATCCGCGGCAGGTCTTCCGACAGCACCTCGTCGAAATCCTTCATCGCCTGGGTCTGGGCCGCGCCGCGGCGCGCGATCCGGTAGAAGCCCAGCTTCATCTGCGGGCTGCCCAGCAGGTCGATCTGGACGCTGTGGCGCCGGCAGGCGGCCACGGCGAAGGTCGGCATGACGGCCACGCCGAAGCCCGCCTCCACCATCGAGATCATGGTGGCGATGAAGCTCACCGGCTGGCTGCTCTCCTGCGCCACGCCGAGCTTGTGCAGGTGCAGGTCGACGGCGCGCTGGATCGGGTTGTCCGCGGGCAGCGTGATCAGGCGCGCCGAGCGCAGCGAGGCCCAGCTCGCGCGCCCCAGCCCCGTGGGCGGCGTGTCGGCGGGCGAGACCCGCATCAGCGGGAACTGCGCGATCTGGCGGCGCACCAGCCCGGCGCTGGCCTTGAAGAAGAAGCCCAGCCCGATGTCCGCCGCGCCCGACTCCACCGCCTCCTGCACGCCGCCCAGGTTGTCGTCCAGCAGCTGGATCCTGACGCCGGGATGGTCGTCGCGGAAGCGCGCCAGCATGTGCGGCAGCAGATGGGACGACACCAGCGGCGTGGCCGCGATGCGCAACTGCTGGCGCGTCTGCTTGCCCATCGCGTCCATCTCGGCCGTGGCGTCGTCCAGTTGCGCCAGGACGGACTCGGCGACGACGGCGAAGCGCCGGCCCGCCTCGGTCAGCACCACCGCGCGCGTGGTGCGGTCGAACAGGCGCGCGCCCAGCTGCCGCTCCACCTCGCGCACGAGGATGCTCAGGCCCGCCTGCGTCATGTGCACCCGCTCGGCCGCGCGCGTGAAGCTTCCGGCGCGGGCGACGTGCAGGAAGGCCCGGATCTGGCGCGTCGAGAGATTCATATGGTGTCATTATCAGTTCATGTCATAGCTAAATTTGCCTGATGCATCGGCCTGGTGCCTAATTTCCGGATCCACGGAAAAAGAGAGAGCACGCAGCATGTCGAAGCAGGAGATTTCGCGGGGCCGGGACTGCCAGGTCGCCATCGTCGGCGGCGGGCCGGTGGGCATGGGGCTGGCCATCGAGCTGGGGCAGCGCGGCATCCGCTGCACGCTGGTCGAGCGGTACCCCGAGCCGCAGCCCATCCCCAAGGGCCAGAACCTGACGCAGCGGACCATGGAGCACTTCCATTTCTGGGGCGCGGAGCAGGCGCTGCGCGCGGCGCGCACCATTCCCCCGGAGTACGGCATCGGCGGCCTGACCGCCTACGGCTCGCTGCTCGGCCCCTACCACTACGACTGGCTGCAGCGCGACCTGGTGCGCCCCTACTACTTCACCGCCAACGAGCGGCTGCCGCAGTACGCCACCGAGGCGGTGCTGCGCGCGCGCGTGGCCGAGCTGCCTTCGGTGCAGGTGCTCTACGGCTGGGAGGCGACGGCGGTGGCGCCGGCCGACGACCACGTGACGCTGACCGTGGCCGAGCGCGGCGGCGGGGCCGCGCGGACGCTGCGCGCGGACTGGCTGGTGGGCTGCGACGGCAGCCGCTCGCTGGTGCGCACGCAGGCCGGCATCACGCAGACGCTGTCGGACCACGACCGGATGATGGTGCTGCTGGTGTTCCGCTCGCGCGGGCTGCACGAGCTGCTGGCGCGCTACCCCGGCAAGTCCTACTACAACGTGCTGCAGCCGGAACTGGACGGCTACTGGAAGTTCTTCGGGCGGGTGGACCTGGGCAGCACCTGGTTCTTCCATGCGCCCGTCCCGCCGGGCACCACGCGCGACAACTTCGACTTCCGCCGCTACCTGCACGAAGCCGTCGGCGCGGAGTTCGACGTCGAGTTCGAGCACGTCGGCTTCTGGGACCTGCGCTTCGCCATCGCCGACACCTACCGGGCGGGGCGGGTGTTCGTCGCCGGCGACGCGGCGCACAGCCACCCGCCCTACGGCGGCTACGGCGTCAACACCGGCTTCGAGGACGCGCGCAACCTGGGCTGGAAGCTGGCCGCGGTGCTGCAGGGCTGGGGCGGCGAGGCGTTGCTGGACTCGTACGACCGGGAGCGCAGGCCGGTCTTCGAATCGACCGCGCGCGACTTCATCGCCCGGTCGATCGAGACCGACCGGCAGTTCCTGCATGCGTTCGACCCCGGGCGCGACCGTCCCGCCTTCGAGGCGGCATGGCGCGCGCGCAGCGAAGGCGCCGTGGGCGAGGTGCATGCCTTCGAGCCGAACTACGAAGGCTCGCCGGTGGTGGCGCCGTGCCCCGACGGCCGTGGGACGGGCGGCAGCGCGGTCGGCTCGCACGCCTTCCAGGCCCGCCCCGGGCATCACCTGGCGCCGGCGAGGCTGTCTTCGGGCGCCAATGTCTACCAGCGGCTCCAGGGGAGCTTCACCCTGCTGGCCTTCGGCGCGGAACAGGAGAAGGTGGA
>NZ_JBIQNC010000318.1:0-3625 GCF_044462705.1 Xenophilus sp. | reverse complement strand
CACTACTGGCCCACCATCCAGGGCCGCGGCGAGTTCGTCCGGCTGGCGCTGGAGGCGGCCGGCGCGCCCTACGTGGACGTGGCGCGCGAGCCGCCCGGGCATGGTGGCGGCGAGGACGCGCTGATGCGCACGCTGGGCGATCCGCACAACCCGCGTCCCTCCTTCGCGCCGCCCTTCCTGATCGATGGCGACGTGGTGGTGGGCCAGACGGCCGCCATCCTGCTCTACCTGGGCCCGCGGCTCGGGCTGGTGGCCGAGGGCGAGGCCGACCGCGTGTGGACGCAGCAGCTCCAGCTCACCGTCGCCGACGTGGTGGCCGAGGCGCATGACACGCACCACCCGCTGTCGGTGTCGATGTACTACGAGGACCAGCGCGAGGCCGCGATCGAGCGCAGCCGCGCCTTCTGCCGCGAGCGCATCCCCAAGTACCTCGGCTGGTTCGAGCAGGTGCTGGTGCGCAACCCGGCCGGCCCGGCGCACCTGGTGGGCGATGCGCTCAGCTATGCCGACCTGTCGCTGTTCCAGCTGGTGGCCGGGCTGCGCCATGCCTTCCCGCAGGCCGCGAAGCGGGCACTCGCCCGCACGCCGTCCGTGGTGCAGCTGCACGACCGCGTGCAGGCCGTGCCCCGCGTGGCGGCCTACCTGCGCAGCCCGCGGCGCATCGCCTTCAACGAGGAAGGCATCTTCCGGCGCTATCCCGAGCTCGACCTCTGAATGCTCAGGCGTCCGGCGCCGCCTGCTGCAGCGCCACCGCCCGCGCATAGAGCGCATTGCGCGGCGCGCCGGTGATCTGCGCGGCCAGCCGTACCGCGCCCTTGGTCGGCAGCTCGGCCAGCAGCAGGCCGAGCACGCGCTCGGCCTCGGCGTCCAGCGCCGGCTCGGCCCCGCCGGCGGCGGGGCGCGCGAGCGGGTGCAGCGCCAGCACGAACTCGCCGCGCGTGCGCTGCGGCGCGGCGGCCAGCCAGGCCGCCAGTTCCTGCGCCGGCAGCGTGGCGATCTCCTCGAACTGCTTGGTCAGCTCGCGCCCCACGGTGACGGGGCGCTCGCCCAGCGCGGCCAGCGACTGCGCCAGCGCCTCGATGCGGTGCGGCGCCTCCAGCAGCAGCACGGCGCGGTGCTCGGCGGCGAGCAGCCGCAGCGCCGCCTCGCGCTCCTGCCCGCGCGACGGCAGGAAGCCGGCGAAGACGAAGGCGCCGCCCGCGTCGTCCACCAGGGCGGCGGCGCTGACCAGCGTGGTGACGCTGCTGGCGCCGGGCAGCGGCAGCACGCGGTGCCCGGCCGCGCGCACGGCGGCGGCGAGGCGGGCGCCGGGGTCGCTCACGCCGGGCGTGCCGGCGTCGCTGACGAAGGCGATGCGCTGGCCCGCGGCCAGCCGCGCGACCACCGCCTGCGCCGCCTCGGCCTCGTTGTGCTGGTGCACCGCCAGCAGCTGCGCGGCGGGCCGCTCGATGCCGTAGGCGCGCAGCATCTGCTGCGTGTGGCGCGTGTCCTCGCAGGCGACCGCGTCGGCGATCTGCAGCACGTGCAGCGCGCGCAGCGTGATGTCGGCCAGGTTGCCGATCGGCGTGGCGACGGCGTAGAGCGTGCCCCCCGGATAATGCTGCGCGCCCGCCGCCTCGCGTGCGGCTTGCAGGGCGGCGCCGAAGGAGGCGCTGGAAGTCAGGGAGGTCACGATGGGTTTTCTGTCTCGCGTCGTCGCGGGCGCCGCGCGCGCCACGACCAAGTCGCTGGGCGACGCCGCCGAGGACGCGGCGCTGGCGCACCTGCGCGCTGCCGGCCTGGCGCTGCTGGCGCGCAATTATCGAACCCCCGGCCGCGGCGGCGGCGAGATCGACCTGGTGATGCGCGAGCCCGGCGGCACGCTGGTCTTCGTCGAGGTGCGGCGCCGCGGCAGCGCGGCCCACGGCGGCGCCGCGGCCAGCATCGGCGCGGCCAAGCGCCGCCGCATCGTCTTCGCCGCGCGGCACTACCTGCTGCGCCTGCCCTCGCCGCCGCCCTGCCGCTTCGACGCGGTGCTGGTGGAGCCCACGGGCATCACCTGGCTGCGCGCCGCCTTCGACGCGGAATGAGGCCGCCCCCAAGCCGGGAACCTCGCACGCAGCATCGCGCTCCATTCCACGCATGCGCGGCGCCGTCCTGCACGTTTGGTTGCAGGGCCCGCCGCTATCATCGCCCGCCAACATGCTCGAGCTTCGCATCCAGCAGCATTTCATCGACAGCGCCGACCTCAAGTACCAGGGTGGTCCGGGGCTGAGCAAGCCGCTCGTGCAGGCCGTGCAGGCGCTGCTGGCCTGCGTCACCAGCGGCGGCAAGGTGCTGGCCTGCGGGGCCGGCGTGTCCGGCCTGCTGGCCGCGCAGTTCGCCGCGCAGTTCGTCGGCCGCTTCGAGCGCGAGCGGCCCTCGCTGGCCGCCCTGGCCATCGACGGCCCGCTGAGCGACCCGCAGGCCGACACGCGCGCTGCCGCCGACGCCCAGGGCTTCGCGCGGCAGGTGCGCGTGCTGGGCGAGGCGGGCGACGTGCTGCTGGCCCTCACGCCCAGCGGCGAGTCGGCCGCCGTGCTGGCGGCGGTGTCGGCGGCGCACGAGCGCGAGATGACCGTGATCGCCCTGACCGGCGGCGTCGGCAGCGGGGCCGGCGGCGCCGTCGGCCGCGCGCTGCGCGAGACGGACGTGCAGGTCTGCGTGCCGCACGAGCGGCCGCTGCGCGTCCATGAAGTCCACCTCACCGCGCTGCACTGCCTGTGCGACGCGGTGGATGCCCAACTACTCGGAGAACAGGAAGTTTCGCCATGACGATCACGACCCTTCGCACCCGTTCGACGGCGCCGCTGCGCCTGGCCGCCGCGGCGCTGGCGGCCTGCACGCTGGCCGGCGCGCTCTCGGCCTGCGTGCCGCTGGTGGTGGGCGGCGCCGCCGCCGCCGGGGTGGGCCTGATGGCCACCGACCGCCGCAGCTCCGGCGCCCAACTGGACGACCAGGCCATCGAGCTGCGTGCCGCCGCGCGCATCCGTGAGATCGCCAACGACCAGATGAACGTCACCGTCATCAGCTTCAACCGCACGGCGCTGGTGATCGGCACCGTGGGCAGCGAGCAGGACAAGGCCCGCGCCGGCGAGGCGGTGCGCACCACGCCCAACGTGCGCCACGTGGTCAACGAGGTGGTGGTCGGCCCGGCGCTCGACATCCGGCGCCGCTCCAACGACACCTACATCACCAGCAAGGTCAAGGCCTCGCTGCTGGACGCCAGCGACGTGCCGGCCAACTCGATCAAGGTCGTGACCGAGGGCGGCGCGGTCTACCTGATGGGCCTGGTCACGCGCCGCGAAGGCGACCGCGCCACCGACATCGCGCGCGGCATCTCGGGCGTGGTGAAGGTGGTGCGAGTGTTCGAGTTCATCGACGAGGGCGCCACCGCCGTGCCGGGCGGCACCGGCGCGCCGCCGCAGGCCACGCCCACCGAGGGCTCGCACGTGCCGCTGCCGCCGATGGACTCGCCGCCGCCGGCCGCACCGGGCGTGGTGACGACGCCCGTGCGCTGAAAAGAAACTGACGCAACGCTTCCGATCCGAAGGCCGCGGAGCAGGCCATGCGGGAACACCCGCGGAACTGGCTCTGCCAGGCCGCA
>NZ_JBIQNC010000317.1:0-3651 GCF_044462705.1 Xenophilus sp. | reverse complement strand
CGGCCACCGCGTGTTCGAGCGAGACGACGGTGATGCCGTCCAGCGGACGGGGGCGGGGGGCGGTGGTGGCAGCCATCAGAACGACCGGGGCAGGCCCAGCACGTGCTGGCCGACGTGGCTGAGGATCATGTTGGTGGAGATCGGCGCGACCTGGTACAGCCGCGTCTCGCGGAACTTGCGCTCCACGTCGTATTCGCAGGCGAAGCCGAAGCCCCCGTGCGTCTGCAGGCAGGCGTTGGCGGCCTCCCAACTGGCCTTGGCCGCCAAGTACTTGGCCATGTTGGCCTCGGTGCCGGCGTTCTGGCGCGCGTCGATCTTCTCGCAGGCGCGCCAGCGCATCAGGTTGGCCGCCTCCAGCTCGATGTAGGCCTCGGCCAGCGGGAACTGGATGCCCTGGTTCTGCCCGATCGGCCGGCCGAAGACCTTGCGCTCGTTGGCGTAGTTGCGGGCGCGCTCCAGGAACCAGTAGCCGTCGCCGATGCACTCGGCGGCGATCAACGTGCGCTCGGCGTTCAGGCCGTCGAAGATCACTTTCAGGCCCCGGCCCTCCACGCCCAGCAGCGCGTCCTCGGGCAGCTCCAGGTTGTCGAAGAACAGCTCGTTGGTCTCGTGGTTGACCATGTTGAGGATGGGCCGCACGGTGAGCCCCTTGCCGATCGCCTTGTCCAGCTCGACGATGAAGCACGACAGGCCCTCGCTCTTCTTCTGCACCTGCTCGATCGGCGTGGTGCGCGCCAGCAGGATCAACAGGTCGCTGTGCTGCACGCGGCTGATCCACACCTTCTGGCCGTTGACGACCCAGCGCCCGTCCTTCTTCACGGCCGTGGTCTTGAGCTTGGTGGTGTCGCTGCCGGTGGTGGGCTCGGTCACGCCCATCGACTGCACGCGCAGCTCGCCGGCGGCGATCTTCGGCAGGTACTTGCGCTTCTGCGCGTCGGTGCCGCTGAAGACGATGGTGTTCATCACGTACATCTGCCCGTGGCAGGCGCCGGAGTTGCCGCCGCAGCGGTTGATCTCTTCCATGATGACCGAGGCCTCGGCCATCGACAGGCCCGGGCCGTCGAACTCCTGCGGGATCAGCGCGGCCATCCAGCCGGCCTGGGTCAGGGCGTTGACGAATTCCTCGGGGTAGCCGCGCGCCTCGTCGATCTTGCGGAAGTACGCGTCCGGGAACCCGGCGCACAGGGCGCGCACGGCGTCGCGGATCTCGTGGAAGTTGTTGGACTGGGTCTTCTCGATCATGGCGGTGTTTTTTGAGTCTTTTCGGCCTCCAGCGCCCGCGGGACGGGCGCTGGCAGCTATGGTTTCGATAGCAGATCAGCCCAGCACGGCGCTGGCCTGCATGGTCAGCCAGCCCTCGTGGTCCTGCGCCCACAGGTCCACCCGGGTGCCGTCGGCCGAGGGCCGGCCGTGCACGCTGAAGGGGTGCAGGTCGAAGGTGGGCCGCACGGCCCTGAACTCGAAGGAGGCCACGAAGGCGCCGGGCCGCTCGCGGCGCAGCAGGTCCAGCAGCAGCGTGGCGATCAGCGGGCCGTGCACCACCAGGCCCGGGTAGCCCTCGGCCTCGGTGACGTACTTGCGGTCGTAGTGGATGCGGTGGCCGTTGAAGGTGAGCGCCGAGTAGCGGAACAGCAGCACGTCGTCGGGCACCAGGGTGCGGGACCAGGCGGCCTGGCCGTCCAGCGGCGGCTTTCGCGGCGGCGGTGCCGGATCGCCCGGGCGCGCCGCACTGCGGTAGACGATGTCGTGCTCCTCCGTCAGCGCCAGGCCGGCTTCGTTGGCGATGCTGTGCTCGACCAGCACGAACAGCAGCTCGCCCGTGCGCCCGCTCTTGTGCGAGACCGAGCGGATGGTGGAGCTGCGCTCGACGCGCTGGCCGACCTGCAGCGGGTTGGCCGGTTCCCAGCGCAGCCGCCCGCCGGCCCACATGCGGCGCGGCAGCGGCACCGGCGGCAGGAAGCCGCCGCGCTTCGGATGCCCGTCGGGGCCGATCTCGCTGTGCCGCGCGTGCGGCAGAAAGTACAGCCAGTGCCACAGCGGCGGCAGCGCGGTGCCTTCGGCCGGCGCCGGGTCGTCGCGGTCGAGCGTGGCCGACAGCGCGGCCACCGGCGCGGCGGTCACGGTGTCGCCCAGGCGCTCGCTGCGCCCCTGCCAGCCCTGCAGGTGCGCCAGGGTGGCGGCGTCGAGGGCGTCGCCGCTGCTGCGTGTCTCCTTGTTCATGGCCGCGATCGTCGGCGCAGCCGCGCGGCGGCGCAATCCGCGTTTGTGAAAGCGTGCCTTCGGCGCCGGTGAAGCCCGCGCTTTCACGCCGGCGAAGGCCGCCCTTGCCATTGCCGAATGGCGCCGGGCGGGCTTTGCCGCCATGCTCGGCGCCGTGTTCCCTTCCAGACGACAAAAGGACGACGAGACATGGCGCAGCCCGGGATGATGCAGGACAAGGTGGTGGTGGTGACGGGCGCCGGCGGCGGCATCGGGCGCGACATGGCGCTGGCCCTGGCCGCCGAGGGCGCGAAGGTGGTGGTCAACGACATCGGCACCTCCACCAGCGGCGAAGGCACCGACGCCGGCCCGGCGCAGCAGGTGGTGCAGGAGATCCGCGCCGCCGGCGGCGAGGCGGCCGCGAACACCGACAGCGTCTCCGAGGCCGCCAGCGCCGCGCGCATCGTGCAGAGCGCGCTCGACCACTTCGGCCGCATCGACGGCGTGGTCAACAACGCCGGCATCCTGCGCGACCGCTTCTTCCACAAGATGAGCCTGGACGAGTGGGACGCCGTCATCAAGGTGCACCTGTACGGCAGCTACCACATGAGCCGCGCCGCGGCCAACCACTTCAAGGAACAGGAAGGCGGCGCCTTCGTGCACATGACCTCCACCTCGGGCCTGGTCGGCAACCTGGGCCAGGCCAACTACAGCGCGGCCAAGCTGGGGCTGGTGGCGCTGTCCAAGAGCATCGCGCTGGACATGCAGAAGTTCAACGTGCGCTCCAACTGCATCGCGCCCTTCGCGTGGAGCCGCATGATCGGCTCGATCCCCACCGACACGCCCGAGCAGCAGGCGCGCGTGGCGAAGATCCAGCAGATGACGCCGAGCAAGATCGCGCCGCTGGCCGTGTACCTGCTGTCCGACGCGGCGCGCGAGGTCAACGCGCAGGTCTTTGCGGTGCGCAACAACGAGATCTTCCTGATGAGCCAGCCGCGCCCGCTGCGCTCGGTGCACCGCGGCGAAGGCTGGTCGCCCCGGTTCATCGCCGAGCACGGCATGCCGGCGCTGAAGGCCTCCTTCGTGCCGCTGGACCGCTCGGCCGACGTATTCAGCTGGGACCCGGTCTGAGGGCAAACCCCCGCTAAGCAGGCCCGAAGCCCGCCTTCGGCAAAAGCAGATTCCGCCGGCGGGAGCAACGCCGCACCATCGGCTTCACGCAGTCGCGGCCCTGCTCATCGCAAGCGCCTGCGGCCCGAAGCCATCACCACGAACCCAGGAGACACATCCATGCTCAACCCCCGACGCCGCCTGGCCCTGGCCGCCCTGGCCTGGGCACCGCTCGCCCTGGCCGCCCTCCCCGCCGCCGCGCAGGATGCGCAGCAGCAGCCGGTGCACCTGCTGGTGGGCTATTCCGCCGGCGGCCCGGTGGACCAGGGCGCGCGCCTGCTC
>NZ_JBIQNC010000316.1:0-3668 GCF_044462705.1 Xenophilus sp. | reverse complement strand
GCGCGCAGGAAGCGGCGGCGTTGAGGTGTGTTCGTCATGGCAAGGCCCTCCGGGTGGATGAACGGATCAGACGCTCAGATACGCGCGGCGCACGTCCTCGTTGGCCGCCAGCTCGGCCATGGTGGCGTGATAGCGGATCTGCCCTTTTTCCAGCACGTAGGCGCGGTCGGAGACCAGCTCCGCGAAGTGCATGTTCTGCTCCGACAGCAGGATCGACACGCCCTGCGCCTTCAGCTCCAGGATCATGTTCGCCATCTGCTCGACGATGACCGGCGCCACGCCCTCGGAGGGCTCGTCCAGCAGCACGAGGTACGGGTTGCCCATCAGCGTGCGCGCGACGGTCAGCATCTGCTGCTCGCCGCCGCTCATGCGCCCGCCGGGGCGGTCGGGCATCTCGCCCAGGTTGGGGAAGAGCTTGAACAGCTTCTCGGGCGTCCACAGCGGCGCGGCGCTGCCGTCGGCCCACTGGCGGCCGGCCTGGCGGCCCACCTCCAGGTTCTCCGTCACCGTCAGGTCGGTGAACACGCGCCGGTCCTCCGGCACGAAGCCCAGGCCCAGCCGCGCGGCATGGTGCGGCTCGGCCTTCGAGAGATCGTGCCCCAGGAAGCGGATCGCGCCGCGCCGCTTGGCCAGCATGCCCATCAGCGCCTTCAGCGTGGTGGACTTGCCCGCGCCGTTGCGGCCCATCAGCGCCACCACTTCGCCGCGGCCCACCTCGAGGTGCACGTCGTACAGGATCTGCGCGGCGCCGTACCAGGCGCACAGCGACTTGGCTTCCAGCAGGATCTCGGGGGTGCTCGTCATGCCGTCGGCTCCGTCTGCTTCTTCTTCTCGAAGGTCTTGCCGGTGCCAAAGTACACCTCCTGCACCTTCGGGTGGTCGCGGATCTCCAGCGGCTTGCCGCCGGCGATCAGCCGCCCGCGCGCCAGCACGATCATGCGGTCGGCGTACGCGAACACCACGTCCATGCTGTGCTCGGTGAACAGCACCGCCATGCCGCGGTCGATCACGAGCTGCTTGGTCAGCGCCATCAGCGAGTTGCGCTCCTTGGGCGCCATACCGGCGGTGGGCTCGTCCATCAGCAGCAGCTTCGGGTCGTTGGCCATGGCGATCGCCAGCTCGACGCGCTTGACGTCGCCGTAGGCGAGCACGCTGCAGGGCCGGTCGGCCTGGCTCTTCATGCCCACTTGTTCGAGCAGCGCCAGCGCCTCGTCGCGCTTGTGGTCCGAGGCGCGGCGCCACATCGAGAACAGCTTGTGGTCGTGCGAGAGCAGCGCCATCTGCACGTTCTCCACCACCGTCAGCGAGGCGAAGGTCTCGGCGATCTGGAAGGTGCGGCCCACGCCCAGGCGCCAGATCTCGCGCGGCTTCAGGCCGATGAGCTCGGTGCCGTCCAGCGTGATGGAGCCCTGGTCGGCCTTGAGCTGGCCGTTGACCATGTTGAAGGTGGTGGACTTGCCGGCGCCGTTGGGGCCGATCAGCGCCAGCAGCTCGCCCTTGGCCAGCTCGAAGCTGATGCCGTCCACGGCCTTCACGCCGCCGAAGGACTTGCCCAGGTTGGTGACTTTCAACAAGCTCATCGTGCGGCCTCCCCCGCGGCGGCGTCGGCCTGCATCGGATGCCGGGCCGCCTCGTCGGCGGCGGCATCGTCCTTGCGCCCGCGCACGCGGTCGGCGATCTGCTTGATCGAGCCCGCGATGCCCTGCGGGAACAGCAGCACCAGGATCAGGATGATGGCGCCCAGCATCGCGCGCCAGTAGTCGGTGTTGCGCGCCACCGTGTCGTGCAGCCAGGTGAAGGTGAAGGCGCCGACCACCGGCCCGGCCAGCGTCTGCAGGCCGCCCAGCAGCACCATCACCAGGCCGTCGACCGACTTGCCCACCGCCAGCGTCTCGGGCGAGATGCTGCCCTTGGAGTAGGCGAACAGCGCGCCCGCCGCGCCGGCCACCAGCCCGGCGACGATGAAGCCGGCCCACTGCATGCGCTTGACGTCGATGCCGATGGCGTCGGCGCGCAGCACCGAGTCGCGCCCGGCGCGCAGCGCATAGCCGAAGGGCGAGAACAGCACCCGGCGCAGCCACCACAGCCCCGCGCCCACCAGCACCAGCGTCAGCCAGTAGTAGTTGTTCTTGTCCGACAGCCACTGCGAGGGCCACACGCCCGTCAGGCCGTTGCTGCCGCCGGTGAAGCTGTCCCACTGGTAGACGATGGCCCAGGTGATCTGCGCGAAGGCCAGCGTCAGCATCGCCAGGTACACGCCCGACAGGCGCACCGCGAACCAGCCGTAGACGAAGGCGCCGGCGGCTGCGATCAGCGGCGCGACCACCAGCGTGAGCTCCATCGGCAGCCCGGCCGAGCGCGCCAGCAGCGCCGCGCCGTAGGCGCCCAGGCCGAAGTAGGCGGCGTGGCCGAAGGAGTGCATGCCCGCCGGCCCCATGATGAAGTGCAGGCTGGCCGCGAAGAGGGCAGCCACCAGCAGGTCGATCAGCAGCACGGTGGTGTAAGGCGAGTCGGCCGTGGCGAAGGGCACGGCCGCCAGCACCAGGGCCAGCGCCGCGGCCGCCGCCACGTAGCCCTTGCCGGCGCGGCGCAGCGGCTCCTCCTGCATGCCCACGTAGCGGCTGGGCGCCTGCGCGCGGCCCATCAGGCCCCAGGGGCGCCACACCAGCACGGCGGCCATGACGAGGAAGTCGACCACCAGCGTGAGCTTGGAGAACGAGATGGAGATGCCCGCGATCTCCACCACGCCCAGCCAGATACACAGCGCCTTGATCTCGGCGATCAGCAGCGCCGCGACATACGCGCCCGGCAGCGAGCCCATGCCGCCCACCACCACCACCACGAAGGCGGCGCCGATGGTGTTCAGGTCCATCTCCAGCGTGGCCGGCTCGCGCGGCAGCTGCAGCGCGCCGCCCAGGCCGGCCAGCAGCGCGCCCAGGGCGAACACGGCGGTGAACAGCCAGGCCTGGTTCACGCCCAGGGCGCTGACCATCTCGCGGTCCTGCGTGGCGGCGCGCACCAGCGTGCCGAAGCGGGTGCGCGTGAGCAGCAGCCACACCAGGCCCAGCACCAGCGGGCCGACCACGATCAGGAACAGGTCGTAGGAGGGGAACTGCCGGCCCAGGATCTCCACCGAGCCCCTCAGGCCCGGCGCGCGCGGGCCCAGCAGCTCGTCGGGGCCCCACAGCCACAGCACCGCGTCCTTGATCACCAGCACCAGCGCGAAGGTGGCCAGCAGCTGGAAGAGTTCGGGCGCCTTGTAGATGCGCCGCAGCAGCAGCACCTCGATGACGGCGCCCAGCACCCCCACCGCGATGGCCGCCAGCGGCAGCGCCAGCCAGAAGCCGGCGCCGCCGAGCGCGCCGCCCAGGCGCTCGGCCAGGGTGTAGGCGACGTACACGCCCACCATGAAGAAGGACCCATGGGCGAAGTTGACGATGCGCGTGACGCCGAAGATCAGCGACAGCCCCGCCGCCACCAGGAACAGCGAGGACGCGGACGCCAGCCCGTTCAGGAGCTGGACGATCAGGCCGGAAAGACTCATGGATCGCTTCTTCTATCGTGGGGCGATGCGGCGGCTCAGTCCGCGGCGCGCGACTTCTTGATTTCGGCGGCCGGGGGCTGGAAGCGTGCGTCGGCGCCGTCGTAGTAGACGTAGTCGACCATCA
>NZ_JBIQNC010000315.1:0-3685 GCF_044462705.1 Xenophilus sp. | reverse complement strand
GCGACCTGCTGATCACCGGGCCGACGAACACCAACGTCAACGACTTCCGGGCGCTCCTGATCCTGTAGCGAAACGTGCAGGACCGGCGCGTGGGCAGGCACAATGGACGCTGTCCACATTGATCCCTGCCAGCCGTGAAAGCGCCTCCCGCCGACGCCTCCCTGCCGCCGCCCCGCGCCACCTACCGCCACGGCGACCTGCGCCGGGCGCTGCTGGAAGCCGGCGTGGAACTGGCGCGGCACGGCGGTCCCGACGCGGTGGTGCTGCGCGAGGCCACGCGCCGCGCCGGCGTGGTGCCCAACGCAGCCTATCGCCACTTCGCCAGCCGCGGCGCGCTGCTGGAGGCGGTGCGCGCCGAGGCGGTGGCCCGCATGGCGAGGGCGATGGAAGCCGAGCTGGCGGTCGACGCGCCGGCCAAGGGCGGGGGCAAGGGCGATGCGGTGGACGCCGCGCGCGCGGCGGTGCGCGCCGTCGGCGCCGGCTACCTGCGCTTCGCGCGCGAGGAAACCGGCCTGTTCCGCACCGCCTTCGCCGACCTCGCACCGGTGGAAGGCGACGCCGACCCGGCCAAGGCCGGCGGCAGCGGCCTCAATCCCTTCCAGTTGCTCGGCGCGGCGCTCGATCAGCTCGTGCAGGCCGGCGTGATGCCGCCCGAGCGGCGGCCGGGGGCGGAGTACCTCGCCTGGTCCACCGTGCACGGCCTGGCGATGCTGACCATCGCCGGCCCGCTGCGCGGCCTGGCCGGCGCCGAGATCGAGGCGCTGGGCCAGCGGCTGCTGGAGATGGTGGAGCGGGGGCTGTAGCCGCATGTCCGACGCATCCCGGCCCGCTGTCTTGTTCATCTGCACCGGCAACATCTGCCGCTCGCCCACGGCCCACGCCTTGCTCGTCCACAAGGCGCGCATGGCCGGCGTCGAGGTCGCCGTGGACAGCGCCGCCGTCTCCGACGAGGAGCGCGGCAACCCTTTCGACCGCCGCGCCGCCGCCGAACTGCGCCGCCGCGGCGTGCCGCTGCATGCGCACTGCGCGCGTCAGGTGCGGCGCGAGGACTTCACGCGCTTCGACTGGATCGTCGGCATGACGCGTGCCCACTGCGCGGCGCTGCGCCGGATCGCGCCCGAGGGCTGCCGCTCGCGCATCGTGCTGATGCTGGACTTCGCCGCCGGCCACGAAGGCCGGGACGTGCCCGATCCCTGGTACGGCGATGCGCAGGACTTCGTCCACGCCTTCGATCTCATCGACCGCGGCGTGGACGGCCTCATCGCGCGGCTATTCGCACAGTGAGCGGATCTCCGGCGGCACCGGCAGCGCGCGCAGCCGTCCGTCGGGCCGCTTGCCGCCGAAGATGCGCACCTCCTCGCATTCGAGGATCAGCGTCTCGCCCTGTGCGTCGTCGCGCGTGACGCGGTAGGCCTGCACGAAGCTCTTGTCGCGCCACTCGCGCACGCTGGCGGCGAAGTGCAGCGTGTCGCCATAGCTGGCGGTGCTGACGAAGCGCGCCTTCGTGTCCACCAGCGGCGTGCCGATCACGCCCAGCGTCCTGGCCGTCTCCTCCCAGCGCGGCACGCCGCATTCGGCGAAGAAGTGCCGCGAGGCCGCGTCGATCCAGCCGAAGAAGTTGGGAAACCAGACGATGCCGGCCGGGTCGCAGTCGCCGAATTCGACGCGGGTGGTGTAGGTGACGGTCTTGGGCATGCAGGAGGGGAGATCAGTCCGCGCGGATGTTGCGCTCCTTGATGATGGCACCGAAACGCACCGAGTCCGCCATCGCCCGCTCGTGGAAGGCCTCGGGCGTGCCCGGCGCCGCCTCGCCGCCGAGCTGCGCGATGCGCTCCTGCACGGCAGGCATCGCCAGCACCTTGTTGATCTCCGCGTTGAGCTTCGCGATCACCGGCTGCGGCGTGCCGGCCGGCGCGTAGAAGCCGAACACCGTGTCGGCGTCGAAGCCCTTGAAGCCCGCCTCGTCCAGCGTCGGCACGTCGGGGAAGAGCGGCGAGCGCTTCGGGCTGCCCACCGCCAGCATGCGCAGCTTGCCGGCCTTGACGTGCTGCAGCGCGATGCCGGGGTCGAAGTAGAAGTCGATCTGGCCGGCCAGCAGGTCCTGCAGCGCGGGCGCCGCGCCGCGGTAGGGCACGTGCGTGGCGAAGGTGCCGGTCTGCGACTTGAACATCTCGCCGGCCAGGTGCGGCGAGCTGCCCACGCCCGGCGAGCCGTACGAGAGCTTGCCCGGCCGCGCCTTCAGGTAGGCGGTGAACTCCTGCACGTTCTTCGGCGGCAGGTCGGGCCGCACCACCAGGTAGACCAGCACGCGCGCCGCCGCCGCGACGGGCACCAGGTCCTTGGCCGGGTCGAAGGACATCTTCTGGTAGAGGTGCGGGTTGACCGAGACCATGCCGCCGCTGCTCATCAGCAGCGTATAGCCGTCCGGCGCCGAGCGCGCCACGGCCTCGCCGCCGATGTTGCCGTTGGCGCCGCCGCGGTTCTCGATCACCACCGGCTGGCCCAGCGCCTCCGACAGCGGCTGGCCCACCAGGCGCGCCAGCTGGTCGGCCGCGCCGCCGGGCGGGAAGTTGACGATCACCTTGACCGGCTTGGCCGGCCAGGCCTCGGCCGATGCGGCGGCGGGCATCAGCAGCGCGGCGGCCGCGAGGCCGGCGCCGGCCAGGGCGAGCAGCCGGCGGCGCGGTGCCGCGGGGCGCGAAGCGGGGAGGGAGGGGTTCATCGGTGTGTCTCCTTTCTTTCTCGTTGGAAGCTCGGGTCAGAAGGTGTGAATGAATCCGGCGTGCCCGAGCAGGCCGTCAGAACGTGCCCGATCAAGGCGCAAAGCGCAGCCATAGCTCGGGCTATGGCGAGCATTTGCAACGCGGAGCGGGTGCGTTTTGGCGGGATGAGCGGGCATGTCGGGTTCGCTCACACCTTCTCAGGTCGTCGAGGCAGGGCGCCGCATCCAGCGGATCGGCTGCTCGCGCACCGGCCGCGGCGGCGCGCCGTGCTGGCGCAGCGCGGCGTCCAGCGCGGTGCCGGCCTCGTCGGCCAGGGCGGCGGTGCGCGCGGCGGCGACGGCGGCGGCCCGCTCCTGCGGCGTGCGGCCGGGGTGGCGCGCCAGGTGTTCGGTGATGTGCAGCAGGTTGGCCTTGCCGCGCTCGTTGGTGCTGCCGTAGCCCTTGATCAGGCGCCCGCACAGCGCCAGCTCGTGGCCCAGCGTCCAGTCCTCGCGCGCGCCGGCCTCGACGGCGCCGAGCCACTGCTCGATGAGCGTCTGCTCTTCCGCGAAGCGGCTGCCGCGCCGGCGCAGCCCCTTCAGCGATGCCAGCGTGCGTAGCGCGGCCATGCCCAGCACCGAATGGCTGCCCACCTTCAGCGGCAGCGCCCAGGGCCGCCGGCCGCGGCGCTGGCGGGCCTGGTCCCAGGCGGTGAGGCGCCGCGCCAGTGCCGGCGGCAGCAGCGCGGCGAACTCGGGCACGCCGGGCTTGAAGTGGTCGTACACGCGCAGCAGGTCGTCGGCGCCGGCCTTCACCTCGGCGCGCACGCGTCCGGCGCGGCTGGCGCTCGCCTTCAGCGCGGCCACTCGGACGATGTCGTCGAAAGCCATCCACAGGGCCAGCCAGCGCGCCATCTCGCGGGTGGTGGCGTGGCCCCCCTGCTGCGCGCCGGGGTCGGCCGCCTGCTCGGCCTGCAGCACGCG
>NZ_JBIQNC010000314.1:0-3800 GCF_044462705.1 Xenophilus sp. | reverse complement strand
CGGAAGACGTTGTCCTCCGGGTCGGCCAGCACCGCCTGCCACTGGCCGTAGTAGGTGGCGAAGGGCCCCTTGAGCACGCGGCCGCCGTGCGCCTGCGCCGCCCGCACGGCCGCATCGACGGCGGCGGGCGAGCCGAGCATCAGCGTGGCGTACGCGACGGTGGGGCGGGGCCGCACGTCGTCGCGCGGCTGGCGTCCGTCGAGGCCGAGCAGTCCGTAGACGGCGCGGGCATCGTTGAAGCCGAACTGGAAGTCCGCCGTCTCCACCGCGCGATAGATCGGCGAGCGCGCCGCCTCGGCCTCGGGCAGGCCGAACACGGCGCGGTAGAAGGCGAACTGCGCCTCGACGTCGCGGCACATCAGGTTGAACCAGAGCTTCATGCGGTGGCCTGCTGCTTCAAGCCGTAGCTGCGGCGGTACATCTCGACCAGGTGCTCGCCGGCGGTGCAGGGCGCGAAGCGCGGCGCCTCGCCCTCGGGCACTGTGCCGGGCACGGCCTCGATGCGCGCGAAGTAGTCGGGCTCGTAGAAGAAGGGGATCGACCAGCGCGCCGCGCCGCCCGAGTGCAGGTTGCGCACGCGGTGCGGGTTGGAGTGGTACAGGCCGTTGGTCCAGCGCGGGATCATGTCGCCCAGGTTGACGACGAAGCAGCCTTCCATCGGTGTGGCCGGCACCCAGTCCCCTTCGGGCGTCTGCACCTCCAGGCCGCCGTGCGCGTCCTGCGCGAGGATGGTGACGGCGCCCCAGTCGGTGTGCGCGCCGGCGCCGAAGGTGCGCTCGTCGGCGCCCTCGGGGTGCGCGGGGTAGCGGATCATGCGCAGCGTGACCATCGGGCTCTCGCCGGTCGCGTCGAAATACGTCTCGGGCAGGTGCAGCGACAGCGCCAGCAACTGCATGAGCCGGCGCGAGAGCGCGAGCATCGCCTGGATGTAGGCCTCGCACGCCGCGGGCGCCTCGGGCACCTCGGCCGGCCACTGGTTGTGGCCGTAGGTCTGGTGGCCGGCGACCACGTAGGGGTGGTCGGCCGGGTAGGCCATGCCGCAGTAGAAGCTCTCCTTGAGGTCGGGCCGCGCATCGGCGTCCAGCGTCTGCGCGCCGAGGTTCTCGTAGCCGCGCATCGTCGGCGAGTGGCGCATGTCCAGCGCCTCGCGCGTGGCGGCGGGCACGTCCTCCAGCAGCCGGCGTGCCAGCGCGAACTGCCGCGCCACCTGATCGGCCGGCACGCCGTGATGCCGCACGTAGAAGAAGCCCGAGGCCATGGCCGCCGCGCGCAGTTGCGCGGCCACCTCGGCGCTGCGCGGGCCGCCGGGCGCCAGTGCCCCGGAGAGGTCGATGACGGGGATCGCCGCCACGGCTTCAGGCCTTCAGCTTGCGGTCGGCCGGCGAGGGCAGGAAGCGCTCGGTCCAGATGTCGGCCACGGCCGGCGAGGACTTCAGGCCGAAGGCGTCCACCGTCTCGGCGATGGTGGCCTGGATGCGCTCCGGCGTGGCCGCGCCCCAGCCGTGGCTGCGGGTGCCGGGCGTGTCCATGCTGCCGTCGACGATGAGCTTCAGGCGCTCGTGCTCGATCTGCTCGTTGGCCAGCGGCTCGCGCGCCTTCACCGCGGCGGCGCCGGCCTGGGTGTCGGCCATCGCCTCGATCCAGCCGCGCGTGGTGGCCTTCACGAAGGCCTTCATCGCCTCGGCCTGCTCCATGCTCTTCGCGTTGGCGACCAGGCCGTTGCCGTACGACTTCATGCCGTGGTCGGAGAAGCGGAACATGCGGATCTGCTCCGGCCCCATGCCGCGCAGCTTGAGGTTGAGCAAGCCGGTGAAATAGAAGTAGGCCGAGCCGTCGAAGTCGCCCTTGACGAAGCGCGTGTCGCCGATGTCGGGCGCCACGTTCTCCCACTTCACGCCCGAAGGGTCGAAGCCCTGCGCCTTGGCGAACACGGGGAACAGCTTGCGCGAGGCGTTGAAGGGCTGGCCCAGCAGCGTCTTGCCCGCCAGGTCGGCCGGCCGGGCGATGGGGCCGTTCCTGCGCACGAGGATGGCGTTGGGGTTCAGGTCGTACTGGATCGCCACCGCCTTCAGGCCGGCGGTGGGGTTGTTGACGTTGAACTCCACCATCGTCGCCAGGTCGGCCGAGGCGCAGTCGTAGGCGCCGCTGCCCACCAGGCTGATGGCGGCGGCCGAGCCGTTGCCGGTGTCGATGGCGACGTCCAGGCCCGCGTCCTTGTAGTAGCCGCGCTGGTGCGCGAGCAGGAAGCCGGCGGCGGTGGCCTCGACCTTCCAGCCGAGGTTGAACCTGAATTTCTGCAGCGAGCCCTGGGCGCGCACGAAGGGCGCGGCGGCGAGCAGGGAGGCGGTGGCGCCGGCGGCGCGCAGGAGGGAGCGGCGGGGAAGCATGGTGGTGGAACTCCGTGAAGACACAGGTGTGCGCAGGGCGCGCCACGCGGGCCGCGCAGCGCGGGTCATCCAGAGCAATTTCCGGGCGGCTGCCGGCAGGCCGGGCCGCTGAACGCTTCTACTCGTGGCATGGCTGCGAGCAGTTTCCGTGCCGCCCTGTTGCGGCGTCCGGCGGCCCGCGCTGCACCGTCTTGAGGCCGGCGCGCATCAAACCGGCGCGCCGCTGCCCGGCCCTCGGCGCCGCGGGCGTGCAATACGCGGGCGTGGAACTTGCAAGAAGGAGGGCGAGAGTAGAAGCGTGCACCGGCGCAGGTCGTCGGGGGTCATTGCTCTCCGGGCGCCCGGCGTCCCGGAGCGCACGCTGCCGGGCGCCGGGTGGTCCGTCCTCCACCCGAACCACACCAGACCGGTCGCTCGCCATGAACTCTTCTGCCACCCACACCCTCCACGAACTGAGCAAGGAATCGCGCATGGGCGCGATGGGCTCGGAAACCACCGCCCGCGAAGTGCGCCGCATCAGCCTCGCCGACTTCGAGCGCCGCCGCGCCGGGATCGCCGACCAGTTGTGGGACGCCGCGGTCGACGTCGGCTTCTTCCAGCTCACCGACCACGGCCTGCCGCTGGAAGCCATCCGCGGCGCCTTCCAGGAGGCCGAGCGCTTCTTCGCGCTGCCCGACAGCGTGAAGGCGCAGTACCCGCTGGCCAACAACGCCGGCTGGGAGAGCAAGGCGCAGGTGCGCCCTTCCACCGGCACCGCCGACCAGAAGGAGAGCTACCAGATCACGCTGCCGCTGATGGGCAGGCTGTTCCCGACCGAGGAAGAACTGCCCGGCTTCAAGGCGGCGATGCTCGACTTCGAGCAGAAGAGCTGGGAGGTCGGGATGAAGGTGCTGTCCTGCTTCGCGCTGAAGCTGGGCTTCGACGAGGACTTCTTCACCCGCGCACACGACAAGGCCAGCCCGGAGTACCAGAGCACGCTGCGCCTGCTGCACTACTACGCCATCCCGCCCGAGGCGCAGGACAAGCTCGACCTGTGGCGCGCCGGCGCGCACACCGACTTCGACTGCCTGACCATCCTCTACCAGCGCCAGGGGCAGGGCGGCCTGCAGGTGTGCCCGGGGGCCGAGTTCGAGAAGCAGGAGTGGACGTCGATCCCGCCCGACGAGGACGTCATCACCTGCAACATCGGCGACATGCTCATGCGCTGGAGCGACGACCGCCTGCCCAGCAACTTCCACCGCGTGCGCAACCCGCAGCCGGGCGAATACCTGGGCCCGCGCTACAGCATCGCCTTCTTCTGCCAGGCGAACCGCGACGCGCTGATCGAGTCGCCCTCGGGCAAGTACCCGCCCATCACTGCGGGCGACTACCTCAAGCAGCGCATCGCGGCGAACTTCGGCAAGAAGTATTGAG
>NZ_JBIQNC010000313.1:0-3850 GCF_044462705.1 Xenophilus sp. | reverse complement strand
TCGTCCATAAGAAGAATGTCTGCGTTCACGCTGGTGGAGATGGAGAACGCCAGCCGCATCATCATCCCGGTGGAGTAAGTGCGCACCGGCATGTCGATGTACTGGCCCAGGCCGCTGAACTCGACGATGTCCGGCGTCTTGCGGTCGATCTCGCGCTTGCTCAGGCCCATGACCAGGCCGCGCAGCATGATGTTCTCCATGCCCGTCGCGTCCGCCTCGATGCCCAGCGCCGGGTCGATCAGGCTGGTGACGCTGCCCTGGCGGCGGAACTGGCCGGCGGTCGGCTCGTAGACGCCGGCCAGGGTGCGCAGCAGCGTGGACTTGCCGGCGCCGTTGTGGCCCACCAGGCCCAGCCGGTCGCCCGCCTTGAGCTCGATGTTGAGGTTGCTCAGGGCCTGCACCACGGTCACGCCGGTTTCCTTGCCGAAGCGGCCGCCCGTCACGGAGGCGGCCAGCGTCTTCTTCAGCGACGCGGCGCCCGCGCCGTAGATGGGAAAGCTGACGCTGACGTCCTTGAGTGAGATGAAGGCGCTCATGGATGATGCTGCTGATGAAAGGGGAAGAGAGGGTTCACAGCCAGTAGACGACGCGGCGGCGGTACTTGCGGAAGAGCAGGGCGCACACCACGATGTTCACCACCGTCCAGCCGAGGATGCCGAGCCAGCTGTGCAGCGAGGCCTCGCCGCCCATCAGCGGGGTGCGCAGCAGGTCGAGCATTTGCGCCAGCGGGTTCCACAGGATGTACTGCGCGCGGCCGGGCAGGTTCTCGGGCAGCCAGAAGACGGGCGTGAGGAACATCAGCATCTGCATGATGCTGGTCACGATCTGGGTCACGTCGCGGTAGCGGGTGCAGATCAGGCCCAGCCACAGGCCCAGCGCATGTGCGTTCACGATCATCAGCAGGAAGGCGGGGAACACCAGCAGCGCGTCCCACGACAGGCTGATGTGGGCCCACAGCGCCACCGGGATGTACAGCACGATGTGGTGCGCGAACTGGATGACGTTGCGCGCCAGCGTGCGCCAGACGAACAGGGTGATGGGGAAGTACCCCTGCCGCAGGTAGTGCGCCGCGTTGACGAAGGAGTTGCAGGAGTCGGTGACGGTGCCGGAGAGAAAGCCCCAGAAGATGATGCCCAGCGCCAGGTGAGGGAAGAACTTCGACAACTCGGTGCCGAAGAGCGAGGCGTACAGCGGCCCCATGCCGCCGATCATGGCGCCCATGCTCAGCGTCAGCCACAGCGGCCCGAGCATGGAGCGGCGGTAGCGCAGCACGATGTCGAACCAGGCCAGGGTCCACCAGATGTCTGTCCTGCGGGTTCCTTCCCACCAGTCGCTCCATGCGCTGCGGTGGAGGTTGGAATGCACTTGGCTCATGTCGGGTTGTCTTTCTGAAAGCGCATGCGTTCCCGGTGGCATGGATGTGCCGGGCGCTGGCTGGAGCGCGAAGGGAGGGGCGGGCGGAGGAACCGATAATTTTACGGGCCAGCCCGCGCGGGGCCCGACTTTGCGCAGGGCGCCTTCTTTCCAGCCGCATGAGACCTTCCAAGCCCGTTCTTCCTCCCGGCCAGGATGCCGCCCGCGCGGCGGTCTCCACGCGTTCGCAGGATGTGCCCACCGCCGCGCAACTGGCCGGCCAGGTGCGGGCGCTGGCGGCGGAGCTGCAGGCGCTGCGGCAGTCGAGCAGCTGGCGGCTCACGGCGCCCCTGCGCCGGGCCGCCGCAGGCCGGCTTAGCCCGCGCGCGGCCGCCGGCGAGGCGCAGGCCGCCTACAACGCCTGGCTGCAGCGGCATCTGGCCGAGGAGCCGCCGCCCGACCCGGCGGCGAGCGGGCCGGCGCCCCGCATCTCGATCGTGATGCCCGTGTACGACCCCGACCCGCGATGGCTGCGCGCGGCCATCGACTCGGTGCGCGCGCAGAGCCATGCCGAGTGGCAGCTGTGCATCGCCGACGACGCCTCGACGCGGCCGGAGGTGCCCGCGCTGCTGGCGGCGTACGCGGCGGCCGACGCGCGCATCCGGTGGGTGCGGCGTACGGCCAACGGCCACATCTCGGCCGCCTCCAACTCGGCGCTCGACCTGGCCACCGGCGACTGGATCGCGCTGCTCGACCAGGACGACCTGCTGGCGCCGCATGCCCTGCGCTGGGTGGCCCGCGAGATCCAGGCGCATCCCCGGGCTCGGCTGATCTACTCGGACGAGGACAAGGTGGATGCGTCCGGCCGCCACTTCGCGCCCCACTTCAAGCCGGACTGGAATGCGGAGCTGCTGCGCTCGCAGAACTTCGTCTCGCACCTGGGCGTGTACGACGCGCGGCTCGTGCGCGAACTGGGCGGTTTCCGGCCCGGCCTCGAGGGCGCGCAGGACCACGATCTGGTGCTGCGCGTCTCGGAGCGGCTGGGCGGCGATGCGGTGCGCCATATCCCCCGCATCCTGTACCACTGGCGCGCCCATGCCGGCAGCACCGCCGGGCAGGCGGCCGGCGGTGCCAAGGCCTATGCCGAGGAAGCCGGCCGCCGTGCCGTGCAGGCGCACCTCGACCGCCTGGGCCGCACCGACATGGCGCTGGCCACGCCTTATGGCTATCGGGTCAAGCCGCGCTTCTTCCAGGCGCCACCGGCGGTGTCGGTCGTCGTCGTGGGCGCGCAGGGGGCCGAAGGGCTGCAGGCCACGGCGCGGGCGCTGGTGCAGCGCACCGCCTACCCCCTCTACGAGATCGTGCTGCTGGACCTGGACGGCAGCGACGGCACGCGCTCGGCGCTGGCCGGGTGGTGCGCGCAGCCGGGCTTCGCCGTGGTCTCGCGCGATGCCGGCGAGGCCGTGCCGTCGGCCCTGCGGCGTGCCGTCGCGGCGGCCGGCGGCACCTTGCTGTGCTGGATGCGGGCCGGGCTGGCGCCGTGCGACGCCGACTGGCTGGACGAACTGGCCGGCCGGGCGCTGCAGGACGAGGTGGGCGTGGTCGGCGGCCAGGTGCTGGATGCGCAGGGCCGCGTGGCCGACGGCGCGCTGCTGCTGGATGCCGGGCGCGTCGCCGTGCCGGCCTTCGCCGGCGAGCGGCCGGGCGAGGGCGGCTACTTCAACCGCGGCAGCCTGGCCCAGCAGTTCTCGGCCGTCTCGGGCGGCTTCGCGCTGCTGCGGCGCGCGGCGTACGAGCAGGCCGGCGGCTTCGGAGACAATCCCGCGTCCTTCCGGCTGGCCTTCGTGGACCTGTGCCTGCGCCTCGGCGCCGCCGGCCTGCGGACCGTCTGGTCGCCGTACGCGGAATGCGTGCAGGTGCTTCCCGCGCAGGCCGGGCCGGACGACGACCCCACCGATGAGCTCCGTTTCATGACCACCCGCTGGCGCGACGTTCTGGCGCGCGATCCTTTCCATAACCCCCATCTGGC
Organism: Xenophilus sp.; assembly: GCF_044462705.1. Taxonomy (NCBI): domain Bacteria; kingdom Pseudomonadati; phylum Pseudomonadota; class Betaproteobacteria; order Burkholderiales; family Comamonadaceae; genus Xenophilus; species Xenophilus sp. The sequence continues at coordinate 468 of NZ_JBIQNC010000313.1, read as the reverse complement.
GCCCGGCCGGCTGGCCTTCGATGCGCGCCGCGCCGCGGCCGATCACGAGGGCGCCGAATGAGCTCGCCTCCCGGCATGCTCGCCCGGCTGTACCGCGCGGCGCTGCTGGTGCCCGCCGCGGTGCGCAAGGGCGGCGGCGTGGGCGGCATGCTGCGGCGCGCGGTGCAGATCTTCCGCGACAAGGGCTTCAAGGGCGTGATGCGTTCCGCCGGCGTGCTGGCGCAGGGCGGCGGCCCGCCGCTGATGGCCGACCCGTCCCGGCCCGACCGCCTGCAGTACCGGGAGTGGATCAAGCGCTACGACCTGCCGCTTGCAGACGATGTCCGCCGCACGCTGGCGGCCGACCTGGCGCGGTGGCCGGAATGCCCCCGCTTCGTGGTCGTGCTCGACGCCCGGCAGGCGGGCCAGGCGCCGCTGGCGCGCGCCGTGCAGTCGCTGTCGGCGCAGTCTTTCGGCGCATGGCGCTGC
>NZ_JBIQNC010000312.1:0-3852 GCF_044462705.1 Xenophilus sp. | reverse complement strand
ACTCCCGCTTCCACCAAACTCCGCCGCGATCAGCGAAGCCTTAGATTATGACACGCTTTTTGGAAGCCCGTCAAATTTTTTGGCTTTCTTCAAGCCCTCGACTCATTCGAATCCGCCGCTTTCGCACTTGCGACCCCGAATCAGCCGAGCCTGCGATTATGGCATCTTTTTCGATGCCCCGTCAACTCGTTCCTCGTGGTGTCCAGTGGATCGAATCGGCGGTTTCGTCGCCCCCGGCCTTCCGCTTCCGCGTTCAGCCGAGCCCGCCAGTATACATCGGTTGAAAGGCATCGGTCGATGGCGAGGATGTGGACCGTGCGAGCGGCCGCGTGGCGAGGCGCCCCGCGCCGGCGACCGCGGGGCGCGCCTCCCGCGCTCCGGATAATCGACGGATGGCACTCATCACTTTGCTGGGCGCGCATCTCGCCTTCGGGCATGTCGCCCTGTTGGATGGCGCGGAGTTCGCCCTGCTGGACAACGAACGCGTCGGACTGATCGGGCGCAACGGCGCCGGCAAGTCGTCGCTGCTGCGCATCCTGGCGGGACTGGAGCAACCCGACGACGGGACGCTGCAGCTGCGCACCGGGCTTCGGACGACCTACGTCGCCCAGGAGCCCGACCTCGCCCCGACCGCCACGGTCTTCGAGTCGGTGGCCGCCGGTCTGTCGCATGCAACGACGCTGCGCGAACGCTATCTGGCGGCGGCCGAGGGCGAGGACCTGGACGCTTTGCAGTCGCAGATCGAGGCGCTGGGCGCCTGGCACTGGGAGCAGCGCGTGGAAGAAACGCTGCACCGGCTCGGCCTGGACGCGACGGCCGTGATCGGCTCGCTGTCCGGCGGCACGCGCAAGCGGGTGGCGCTGGCGCAGGCGCTGGTGGCGCAGCCGGACGTGCTGCTGCTGGACGAGCCGACCAATCACCTGGACCTGGATGCGATCGAGTGGCTGGAGCAACTGCTGATCGACTTCAGGGGCAGCGTGGTGGTGATCACGCACGACCGCGCCTTCCTCGACCGGATCGCCACGCGCATCGTCGAGCTGGACCGCGGGCAGCTGCGTTCCTACCCCGGCAACTTCGCGCAGTACCAGGCGCAGAAGGAGGAGCAGCTGACGCAGGAGGCGGTGATCCAGGCCAAGGCCGACAAGCTGCTGGCGCAGGAGGAAGTCTGGATCCGCAAGGGCGTGGAGGCCCGCCGCACGCGCAGCCAGAGCCGCGTGGCGCGGCTGGAGGCGCTGCGCCGCCAGCGCGCGCGGCGGCGCGAAGCGCTGGGCAGCGTGAAGATGGACGTGGCCGGCGGCCTGCCCACCGGCAAGATCGTAGCGGAGCTGCAGGGCGTCACCAAGTCCTATGGCGGACGCGCCGTGGTGCACGACTTCAGCGCGACGCTGCTGCGCGGTGACAAGATCGGCCTGGTCGGCCCCAACGGCGCGGGCAAGACCACGCTGCTGCGGCTGATCCTGGGCGAGACGGCGCCGGACAGCGGCACGGTGCGCCTGGGCACGAACCTGCAGGTGGCGTACTTCGACCAGATGCGCGCAGCGCTCGACCTGGACGCGACGCTGGAGGACTTCATCAGCCCCGGCAGCGAGTGGATCGAGATCGGCACGCAGCGCAAGCACGTGAAGAGCTACCTGGGCGACTTCCTCTTCTCGCCGGCGCGCGCGCAGTCGCCGGTGCGCTCGCTCAGCGGCGGCGAGCGCAACCGGCTGCTGCTGGCGCGCCTGTTCGCCCGCCCGGCCAACGTGCTGGTGCTGGACGAGCCGACCAACGACCTGGACATCGACACGCTGGAGCTGCTGGAGAACCTGCTGCAGGACTACGACGGCACGGTGTTCCTGGTCAGCCACGACCGCACCTTCCTCGACAACGTGGTGACCAGCACCATCGCCTTCGAGGGCGAGGGCCGCTGGCGCGAGTACGAGGGCGGCGTGCAGGACTGGCTGATCCAGTCGCGCCGTGCGCGCGAACTCGCCCAGGCCGCGGCGCCGCGCACGGTCGCTGCATCGGCGCCGGCGGCCGCTCCAGCGCCGGCAGCGGCCTCGGCCAAGCGCAAGCTCAGCTACAAGGAGCAGCGCGAGCTCGAGGCGCTGCCGGAGCGCATCGCCGAGCTCGAGGCCGAACAGAAGACGATCGCCGAGCAACTGGAGCGCGGCGGCGGCGCCCTGTACGGAGAAGACCCGGCGCGCGCCGCCGAACTGGCCACGCGCCACGCGCAGATCGAGGAGGCGCTGATGACCGCCCTCGAACGCTGGGACGCCCTGGGCGCCATCGGTTGACCGGGCCTCACGCCATCATGCACCCGCGCATCTTCCTGGGCCGCATGTCCGCCGCCTTCGGCCAGGCGTGCATCCTCGGCGCACTGCTGCTCGGCCTCACGGCCTGCGCCCAGTTGCCGCAGGACGTACCGCGCCCGCCTTCCCGCGCGCTGGCCTCGCCCGAGGGCACGCCGCTGGGCACCCTGGTGCAGCAGCGCCGGCGCGAGGCCGGGGCGCGCAGCGCCTCCGGCTTCCTGCTGCTGGAAGGGCCGCAGACCGCCTACGGCAGCCGGCTGGCGCTCGTCGACGCGGCCCGGAAAACGCTGGACCTGCAGTACTACGCCATCCACGCCGATGCCAGCACGGCCCGCCTGATGCGCGCGGTGCGCGAGGCCGCCGCGCGCGGCGTGCGGGTGCGCATCCTGCTCGACGACTTCCACAGCACCGGGCGCAACGCGCTGGTGCTGCGCCTGGCCTTCGAGCCGAACATCGAGATCCGCCTGTTCAACCCGCTGGCAGGCGCGCGCGCCTCCGCGCTCGGGCGGATCGTCGGCTCGCTGGGCGACGCCGGGCGCATCCAGCAGCGCATGCACAACAAGCTGTTCATCGCCGACAACGCGATGGGCATCACCGGCGGACGCAACCTGGGCGACGCCTACTTCGGCCACGGCGACGCGGGCAACTTCGTCGACCTGGACGTGCTGGCCGCCGGCGAGGTGGTCAAGGAGCTGTCGCGCAGCTTCGACACCTACTGGAACAACGAGCGCGCCTACCCGGTGCAGTCGCTCGTCTCGCGCGAGGCGCTGGACCGGCTGCGCGACGAGGTGCGCGCCGAGCGCGCGCGCCGCGACGGCGCCGCGAACGCCCCGCAGCCGCCGGACGGCGAGCCGCGCCCCGTGGACGGCGCGGACCGCGCGCAGGCGGCGGCACGGCGCGCGGCCGTGTGGAACCAGCAGCCGATGGACCTGGCGGCGCAGCCCTTCGTCTGGGCGCCGGCCGCGATGATGGTGGACCGGCCGGCCAAGATCCCGGCCGACGAACAGGCCGCCGGCACGGCCCCGGCCGCGCCGCCCTCGGCGCAGGGCGAGGTGGCCGCCGGCGAGACGGTGGTCGACGGCCTGCTGCAGTTGATCGGCCAGGCGCGCGGCGATCTGCTGATCATCTCGCCCTACTTCGTGCCCGGCCCGGACATGATGAAGGCCTTCGCCGACGCGGTACGGCGCGGCGTGCGGGTGCGCGTGCTGACGAACTCGCTGGCCTCCAACGACGCGCCGATCGCGCACGTGGGCTATGCGCGGCACCGCGAGGCGCTGCTGGACGTCGGCGTCGCGCTCTACGAGATGCGCAGCGAGCAGGCCACGGTGGGCAGCGCGCTGGGCGCTTCGGGCGCGAGCGTGACGGGCGGCTCGCGCGCCATGCTGCACTCCAAGGTACTGGTCGTGGACGGACGCCTGCTGGTGGTCGGCTCGATGAACCTGGACCTGCGCTCGCAGAAGCAGAACACCGAGGTGGCCCTGCTGATCCGCAGCCCGCAGTTGTCGAAGCAGGCGACGCAGTCGATCGAGACGGCGCTGCGCGAGGGCGCCTGGCACGTCGA
>NZ_JBIQNC010000311.1:0-3890 GCF_044462705.1 Xenophilus sp. | reverse complement strand
CCGACGTGGCGACGCATGCCGTCGTCATGCAGATCGAGGGGAACGCCGCCACCGAGCTGACGATCGACATCCGCCAGCCGGCCGTGCTCGCCCACCGGGTTCGCATGAGCGACCTGCTGCGGGGATCGGCCAACTTTCATGCGGGGCCCTACGGCGCCGAGAGCTTCCAGTTTCACCGTGCCGTCACGCCGTCGGACTACCGCATGCACATCGACCTGGCGCTTTCCGGCCGCACGCTGACACGCTATGCGTACCTACGGGTCCGGCAGCTCAACGGGCAGCTTGCCTGGACCAGCCCCTTCTTCATCGATCCCCCGTGAGGCAAGCTGCCTGCCACGCCCTCTCACTTCTCTCCCACCCTGCGAACGACGGTGTCCCAGTAGCCGAGATCTTGCTTCACCACCGCGCCGAATTCGGCGGAGGGCAAGCCCGTGGGCGTGAGCGCCATGCTGCGCAGCCTGGCGACGACCTCGGGCACTTTCAGCACCCCGGCGATGTCAGCCGCAAGCCTGTCCACGACGGGCTCCGGCGTGCCGGCCGGCGCGAACATGCCGAACCAGCCCACCACGTCCAGTTGCGAAAACCCCATCTCCTTGAAGCTCGGCACGTCCGGCAGCAACGGCGATCGCGGGCCCGCGACGCCCAGCGCACGCACCGTGCCGGCGGCGATGTGCGGCCCGGCAGCGGCGATGGTGGCGAAGCCGCCCGAGACCTGGCCGCCCACGATGTCGTTCAGCAGCGGACCATCGCCCTTCTGCGGCACGTGCACCATGTCGAGCCCGGCGGCTTCGTTGAAGGTCGCGCCCAGCAGGTGCAGCGTCTGGTTCACGCCGGCGGAGCCATAGGAGTGCTGCTTCGGCTCGCGCTTCACGAGCGCAATGAACTCCTGAAGGCTCTTCGCCGGCAGCTTCGGGTTCACGATGAAGACGGCCACCGCGTCCGTCATCTGCACCACCGGCTTGAAGTCCCTGACCGGGTCGTACGGCACGTTGGCAGCGGCGGCGCCCACCACGTTCTGGACCATCGCGGAGTTGGTCAGCAACAGCATGTAGCCGTCCGGCGGCGAGCTCTTCACTCGCTGCGCACCGACAAGGCCGCCTGCACCCGCACGGTTGTCGACCACCACCGGCTGCCCCCATTTCGCGGAGAGCTTCTCGGCGCAGATGCGGGCCACGGCATCCAGCGAGCCGCCGGCCGGAAAGGGCACGACGATCGTGACCGGCCTGGAAGGAAAGGCGGACGCCGCCAGAGCAGCAGGCGCGACGATCGCAACGGCCAGCAGCGCAACGGCCCAGCGGACAACCAAGGAAAGCATCGTTTCGTCCTCCGACGTGGGCAGCCCATGGAACGCCGGCCCTGCAAAGAGACCGGCCGCGAGAAGATTCACGAGGAGGCTTTCGATGCCTCGCGCAATTGCTCGTCGTACAACTGACGCTCGCGAAAGAACCGGTGCTGGATGCGATCGCCCAGGACATGGAAGCGGCCTCTCGAATTGACAAGCGGCGCTTCGTCGGTCCGCACGAGCTTCACGACTTCGCCCACGAAGATCGAATGGTCGCCTCCGTCGTACTGGGCCCACTTCCGACAGGCGAAGTAGCCCAGCGACTCGCTCAGGACGGGCCATTCGCCCTCCCAGCCATAGGACGGAGACAGTGCCACGCCGAGAAGACGGCCGGCGAAGTAGTCCGCGAGTTCGCCTTGCGAAGCCTTGAGCAGATTGATCGTGTAGAGGTTGGCCTTCTCGATGAAGGCGTGGGTTCGGGCGGTCTTCGCCACGTTGATCGAGACGAGCTGGGGCTTGTGCGACACCGACGCGAACGAGCCCGCCGTCATCCCGTGCATGCCGCCGCCTGCGCCGCCGGTCGGAACCGTGATGACGGTAATTCCCGTGGTGAACGTCCGAATGGCCTTGCGAAATTCCTCAGCGTCGAGCACCGGTGTCTCCTTGACTGACCACACATGTCCTGCATGTTGGCTTCGCATCGCGCGGCGGACAAGTCGCGTCGCCGGAACGCATGGTTTCGCGAACGCTACATCGGACGCAAAGACGCGCCCTGGTCGCTCCCTTCGTGACGCTGCCCGGGGCCTTCGATCGGCGGCAGGCCGGCCGTCGAACCGTGCATGGTCTCCTGTAGATGACGCGCCAGCCCGGAGACGAACAACCTGCCGGCCAGCGTCAGCGAGCGCCGCGAGGGGTACAGCGCGTAGATCGTGATGGATGGCGGTGACCAGGCGGGCAGCGGCAGAACCAGCGTTCCCCTGGCCAGATCGGCCTCGCAGATCGAGCGCGGCAATCGCGCCAGCCCCAGGCCCGTGAGCGCGGCCTGATGGATGACGGCGAGGCTGGATGCGCTGAACCGGGCCGACACGTTGAAGGTGGCCGTTTCGCCGCGTGCGTCCTGCACCTGCCAGCGCGGCGTGAAGCCGTCAGCCGACCAGCCGATGCCGGGTCGGCCCTCGAGGTCCTTCGGCCCGGCCGCCTTTCCGATCATGGCGGCGACCTCCGGTGACGCCACCAGACAGAAATCCGCCGTCACCAACTTCTGGTGCACCAGGTCGCAGTCCGCCAGGCCCTCCGACTGCGCCGGATGGATGCTCAGGTCGTAGTGGTCGATCTTCGGGTCGAATGTCCCGTTCGACGTTTCCAGGCAGAGTTTCACGTCGGGATAGGCCGCACTGAAGCTGACCGCGAAGGCCGCCACCAGGCGCTCGCTGATGAGCGCGGGGCACGCGATCCTCAGTGCACCTGTCGGGCGCTGCATGCGATCCTGGGCAATGGCGCTGATGGCGTCGACTTCGGCCTTGATCTTGAGGCCGCGCTCGTAGATCGCCAGGCCTGCCTCGGTGGCCGAAAACCGCCGGGAGCCACGGCTGAGCAACTGCACGCCGAGCCGCGTCTCCAGTTCGCTGATCCGGCGGCTCAGCCGCGATTTCGGGATGCCTGAATTTCGGCTGGCACCGGAGAAGCTGCCGGCCTCGATGACGGCGATGAGCAGCATCAGGTCGTCGACCGTTCCCATCCTGGCTCCCCGATCACGCCATGCCGCCGTCCGGCCTAGCTGTTCTCGTCCAACCGGGGCGCCCTGGCCTGATGAGAGAAGCGCCTGACGCGGTGCGATCCGTCGCAGAACGGCTTCTTGTCCGAGAGACCGCAACGACAGATGCTGATCACGGGCGCCGGAGGGTAAGGCGCACCAGCCCCGTCGATCAGGACCGTGTCCCCGCTCAGAACGAGTGGGCCGTCGTCGATCAGGCGAGCCTTGACCTTCATCAGCGTGTCTCCGTGTAGGTTCCCGTCGCCACCTCCGCGACACGCATGCGCGGCGGATCGTAGATGGTGAGAAAGCGCAGCGGCGCCTGGCCGATGTTGCCGACGCTGTGCACGACCCCGGCAGGGATCTTGATGACCACCCCCGGCGCGGTAGCGATGCGTTCGTCGGCGATGCACACCTCGCCCTCGCCTTCCAGGAAGTAGAAGGCATGGTTGTAGTCGTCGATGTGCGTCTCCGAACCGCCGCCCTGATCGATCTGCACCAGGTCGACGCTGTAGGCGTCGGTGTACTCGGCCCCGATCAGATTGAGCTGGAACCGGAAACCCGATGTTCCTTCACGGGACGAGGAGAGCCATTGCCGTCCCTCGGGGGTGCTCGTCAGATCTCGATTCATAGCGCGGGTCTCTTCCATGTTGAGTGCCAGCGCCAGAATACCGTTCGAGCCGGTGACCGGATAGGTTGAAGATTGGAACGTCTCGTTGCGGAAATCAGGCCATCCCGCAGCGTGAGCCATGTTTCAAGGACTGCCGAATCGAATTCCAAAAAGAACAACGGGCTGCAACCTCTCGATTGCAGCCCGTTGATTTCACTAGGAAATTTTGGCGGAGTGGACGGGAC
>NZ_JBIQNC010000310.1:0-3919 GCF_044462705.1 Xenophilus sp. | reverse complement strand
GCGCGTGCGGCCATCTGCACGGCAGCCCCGGCCCGGCTCAGGCGCCCGCCACCTTCATCCGGTCGACGAGGATGGAGCCGGTGGTCTTGGCGCCGTAGTTGTAGGCGTCGGCGCCCACGGCCTGGATGCCCAGCAGCATGTCCTTCAGGTTGCCGGCGATGGTGATCTCCTGCACCGGGAAGGCGATCTCGCCGTTCTCGACCCAGAAGCCGCTGGCGCCGCGCGAGTAGTCGCCCGTCACGTAGTTCACACCCTGCCCCATCAGCTCGATGACGAACAGGCCGGTGCCGAGCTTGCGCAGCATGGCCTGGAGGTCGTCGCCCGGCTGCGTGAGGCGCGAGGAGAGCGTCAGGTTGTGCGAGCCGCCGGCGTTGCCGGTGGTCTTCATCCCCAGCTTGCGCGCCGAGTAGGTGGACAGGAAGTAGCCCTCCAGCCGGCCGCCGTCGACCACCTTGCGCCGGCGCGTGACGACGCCCTCGTCGTCGAAGGGCGCGCTGCCCTTGCCGCGGGGCGCGAACGGGTCTTCCAGCACATCGACGTGGCCGGGCAGCACCGGCTTGCCCAGCGAATCGAGCAGGAAGCTGCTGCGCCGGTACAGCGCGCCGCCGCTGGTGGCCTGCACCAGCGCGCCGAGCAGGCCGGCGGCCAGGGGCGACTCGAACAGCACCGGGCATTCGGTGGTCTTGATCTTGCGCGCCTTCAGCCGGCTGAGCGCGCGCTCGGCGGCATAGCGGCCCACCGCCTCGGGGCTGGCCAGCTCGTCGGCCGAGCGCATCGAGCTGTACCAGGCGTCGCGCTGCATGTCGTCACCCTTGCCGGCGATGGGAGCGACCGAGATGGAATGGCGCGAGCTGGCATAGCCGCCACGGAAGCCGTGCGTGTGCGCGCTGAAGAAGTGGCTCTGCTGCGCCGAGACGCCGGCGCCCTCGCTGTTGGCGATGCGCCTGTCGGTGGCGAAGGCGGCCGCCTCGCAGGCCAGCGCCAGCTTCGCGGCGCCCTCGCTGTCGATGGCCCAGGGGTGGAACAGGTCCAGCTCGGGATGCTCGGTGGCGATGTCCGCCTCGTCCGGCAGGCCGCCCATCGGGTCCTCCGCCGTGAAGCGGGCGATGTCGTAGGCCGCCTGCACGGTCTGGCGGATGGCGGCCTCGGAGAAGTCGGAGGTGCTGGCGTTGCCGCGCCGGTTGCCCACGTAGACCGTCACGCCCAGCGACTTGTCGCGGTTGCGCTCCACGTTCTCCAGCTCGCCCTTGCGCACCGAGACGGTGAGGCCGCACCCTTCGGACGCCTCGGCGCCGGCGTCGGTGGCGCCCAGTTTTTTCGCATGGGCCAGGGCGGTGTCGACCAGGTTCTCGAAGAAGTCCCGGCTGTAGGCAAAGCCGGTATCGGCGCGCGATGTGAGGGTGCTCATGTGGGGGACAATCATAGCGGCGCACCCCTTTTCGGCCGGGTGCCGGACCCCATTCATCCCCATGCCACGCAAACCCAAGAAAGGCTACTTCGTCCGCGGCCATTTCGTCGCCGAAGGCAGCGAACTGGACGCCGAGCTCAAGCGCGAGCTCAAGGGCGGCGTCGAGACCAGCAAGACCGAACTCAAGCGCGAGAGCACCGAGCTGCAGGCGCTGGGCGAGAAGCTGCTGGACCTGCGCGCCGAGGCGATGGCCCGGCTGGACCTGCCCGAGTCGCTGCTGGAGGCGCTGGCCGAGGCGCGCCGCATCAGCAACTTCGAGGGCCGGCGCCGCCAGATGCAGTACGTCGGCAAGCTGATGCGCAAGCTGGACGCCGCCACGCTCGACGCCGCGCGCCTGGCGCTGGACGAGCAGGCGCACGGCCCCGCGCAGGACACCGCCCTGCTGCACGAGGCCGAGCGCTGGCGCGAGCGCCTGCTGGCCGGCGACGACGCCCTCGGCGGCTGGATCGAGACCCATCCCGGCACCGATGCGCAACAGTTGCGCGCGCTGGTGCGCCAGGCGCGCAAGGACTTCCAGGCCGGCCGCGCCGGCGAGGCGCCGCGCCAGGGCAAGGCGTACCGCGAGCTGTTCCAGCTGCTGCGCGCCCAGCTCGCGGTGCACGGCGACGCGGACCACGGCGAACAGGCGGCGGCCGAATCGCGCGAGGAAGACGCATGAGCGACGCGTTCGACCCCGTCGTCATCGGCATCGTCTCGGTGAGCGACCGCGCCTCCAGCGGCGTCTACCAGGACCAGGGCCTGCCGGCCCTGCAGGACTGGCTGACGCGCGCGCTGAAGAACCCGATCCGCTTCGAGCCGCGCCTCATCCCCGACGAGCAGGAGCGCATCAGCGCCGCGCTGGTCGAGCTGGTGGACGCCGGCTGCTCGCTGGTGCTGACCACCGGCGGCACCGGCCCCGCCCCGCGCGACGTGACGCCCGAGGCCACCCTGGCCGTGGCCGACAGGGTGATGCCCGGCTTCGGCGAACAGATGCGCCAGATCAGCCTGGCCTTCGTGCCGACGGCGATCCTCTCGCGGCAGGTGGCGGTGATCCGCGGCAAGAGCCTCATCGTCAACCTGCCCGGCCAGCCCAAGGCCATCGCCGAGACGCTGGAAGGGCTGAAGGCGCCGGACGGCACGCAGAAGGTGCCCGGCATCTTCGCGGCCGTGCCTTACTGCATCGACCTCATCGGCGGGCCGTACCTGGAGACCCACGAGGCGGTCTGCAAGGCATTCCGGCCCAAGTCGGCGGTCCGGCCGCCGCGCGGCTAACCAGAACTCCGCGTCCAGTTCGTCGGGCTCGGCCAGCGGCGGCGGCGTCAGGCCGCCGGCGCGGCCACGCGCCGCCGGGCGGCCAGCGCGGTCAGCCGCTCGCCCAGGAATTCCGCCAGCGCCCGCGCCGCCGCGCTGCGCAGCGGCTCGGGCCGGCGCAGCAGCACCACGCGCCGCTCGATCTTCGGCTGGCGCAGCGGCACCACGCGCAGCTCCGGGTCGTGCAGCGCCACGGTGTACAGCCGCGGCATCAGCCCCAGCGCCAGCCGGCTGCGCGCCAGCGCATGCAGCGTCTCGGCGTAGCGCACGCGCAGCGGCTGCGGCCCGCCCTCGCCGAACTGGGCGCGCGCCGGGCCGCCCAGGGCCGGCATGCTGCCGCTTTCGAACAGGGCGAGCCGCTCGCTGCCCAGGGCCTTCCAGCTCGCGCTGCGGGCGGCGGCCAAGGGATGGTCGCGGTGCACGAGCAGCACCAGCGGGTCGCGGAACAGATCGGTGCAGGCCAGGCCCTCGGGCGCCTCGGTGATCGCCGCCACCGCCACGTCGAGCTGGCCGCCGCGCAGGCGCTCCACCAGTTCGGTCGAGGGCGCGTCGGCCCACTCGACGCTCACCGCGCCGGGCTGCCGCGCCTCGAAGGCGGCCACCGCCGCCGCCACCTGCCTGCCGGCCGAGGGGATGACGCCGATGCGCACATGGGCGCGGCCGCGCACCACCACGTTGCGAATGTCGCGCAGCGCCTGGTCCACCGTGTTCACCACGAAGTCGGTGCGCTCCAGCACCTCGGCGCCCAGCGGGGTGAGCGCCAGGCGGTGGGTGGTGCGCTCCAGCAGCGGCGCGCCCAGCAGGCGCTCCATCTGCTTGATGGCATTGCTCAGCGCTGGCTGGGTGATCGACAGGCGCTGCGCCGCGCGGCCGAAATGCCCCTCCTGAACCAGCACCGAGAAGCACTGGAGGTGGCGCAGCGTCAGCGCGCGCAGCGGGGCCGGGTCCATGGCATGTTCATCACTTGCTTGAATGAAATTATAGAAATTCATCACTTCTGCTTCGGCCGGGCGCTTTCTAGACTCCCGCGCATGCACGCTGCCCCGAATCGCGCCGACGCCCCGCTCTCGCTGGAGGCGATGCTGCACGCCATGCCCAAGGCCGAACTGCACTGCCACCTGTTCGGCACCGTGCGCCGCGCCACCTTCGAGGCGCTGAACC
>NZ_JBIQNC010000309.1:0-3920 GCF_044462705.1 Xenophilus sp. | reverse complement strand
ACACAGGCATGGCGACGTTGAACAACCTGCCGGTCAGCTTTCGTGCAGGGCATTCCGATGAGACGCTCAGGCGCGTGGCCCTGCTGGAGGATTCGCCCGAGGAGGCGCAGGCGCTGAAGGAACTGCTCGGCGCCAACGGGGTGGAGGTGCGGCACCAGACACGCGCGGATGCCTTCCTGGACATGCTGCGGCGCGACAGCTTCGACGTGCTGGTCCTCGACTGGAATCTGCCCGACGCGACCGGCTACGAGGTGCTGCGCAAGGTGCGCGACGACCTGGGTTCGAGCGTTCCGGTGCTGATGCTGACGGCACGCAGCGGCGAGTTCGAGATCGTGCAGGCCCTCAACGGCGGTGCGAGCGACTACGTGATCAAGCCGTGGCGCCCCTTCGAACTGCTGGCGCGCCTGAAGGTGCTCGTGCGCGGTGCCGCCTCGGCGCCGGGTGCGCCCTACCAGGAAGTGATCGAGGGCTGGTGCTTCGATGCGGCGCAGCGGCAGGTCAGCCATGGCGAGGTGGCGGTCCGGCTGGCCGGCAAGGAGTTCGAGGTCGCGCGGCTTTTGTTCCGGCACCTGGGGCGTTCGGTGTCGCGCGAGCACATCACGCAGACGGTGTGGGGCGGCGACGCGCCCAGCCGCACGGTGGACACGCACGTGTCTCGGGTGCGCGTCCGTCTGGGCCTGACGGCCGCCAACGGTTTCCAGCTTCAATCGATCTACGGCTTCGGCTACCGGCTGGACCGGGTGGCGCCCGGCGCGCCATGACCCGGCGCCGTTCGATCCGCATCGGCCTCTGTGCACTGGCCCTGTTCGAAGGGCTGGCCGGTCCGGCCGTGGCGCAGCAGCAGCCGTCACCGCCGCCGGGCCGCACGCACACCGTGCGCCCGGGCGAGACGCTGTGGGACATCACGCGCCAGCACCTGGGCCGGCCGCTGCTGTGGCCCGGCGTGCAGCAGCGCAACCGCGTGGGCGAGCCGCGGCTGCTGCAGATCGGCCGGGTGCTGCATTTCGACGACAGCGAGCGGCAGGCGGTGGTGCTGGCGGCCACCGGCGACGTGCGGATGGTGGACGGCCTGGCGGTGGCGGGCGGCCCTCCGGCGGGCGCGCTGCTGGCGGCGGGCTCGCGCCTGCCCGAAGGCAGCCGGTTGCGCACGGGGGCCGACAGCTTCGTCACCCTGCGCCTGCCCGACGGTTCGAGGACCACGCTGCCTTCCCGGTCGCAGGCGCGGCTGGTGCGCTACTTCGATGCATCGGGCCGCCCGTCGGTGCTGGTGGAGCTGGAGTCCGGCGACCTCGAGTCGCGGGTGCCGCTGCGCGGCCACGCCCCGGCGGCCGATGCATGGCGGGTGCGCACCCGGATGGCGACGATCGGCGTGCGCGGCACGCACTTCCGCGTGAGCCTGCCCGATCCGGCCAATGCCGCGGTCAGCGTGCTGGAGAGCGCGGTGGCGGTGCAGGCGCCGGCGCGCGCGCCCGTGCGGGTGCCCGAGGCCAAGGGCCTGCTGGCCGGCGACAGCCCGCTGGCCGGGCAGGTACAGGATCTGCTGCCCGCCCCGGATTGGGTGGAGCCCGGCCGTCCGCAGAACCAGCCGGGCGTGCTGCTGGCCTGGAACGGCGTGGCCGGCGCCGGCAGCTACCACGTGCAACTGGCGCGCGACGCGGAGTTCATCGACCTGGCGGCCGAGCAGCGCCTGCCCGCCGGCGGCGGGCGCGAGCTGGCCCTGTTCGACGGCATCGCGCCGGGCAGCTACTTCGCTCGCGTGGCGGCGGTCACGCCCGAAGGGGTGGAAGGGCTGCTGTCGATGGCCGGCTTCTCGCGCGCCCAGGCGTCGCTGGACGGCACGGCGCGCTGGCTGGCGGACCGGGGCGAACTGGCCTTCTCGTGGAGCGCGGTGCCCGGCGCCACCTATACGCTGGAGGTGGCGGACGACGAGCAGTTCCGCCGCCTGGCCGTGCAGGCCGGCGGGCTGCAGGGCGAGGAGGCCCGCGTGCAGGCGCTGCCGCCCGGCCAGTACTGGTGGCGCGTGCGCGCCGAGGTGGTGGACCAGGGCCAGCGCAGCGAGCTGGTCGGCCCGGCCCGGCCGCTGCTGGTGGAGGGGGTGCGCTGATTCGACAACATCCACCGCTCACGCCGAGCTTGGCCCGTCCTGAGCCTGTCGAAGGGTCGAAGCGCCGCGCCCGGCTTCGACAAGCTCAGCCCGAACGGCGTGCGTCGATCGAACGCAAGTCCGCATGAATGCTGCGCCGTCCACGCCCGGCCGCCTGCGGCGCGAGTGGCTGCTGTGCCTGGCGGCGGTGCTCGCCTGCGCCTTGCTTCTGATGCGCAGCGGCGTGATGGAGCGGGTCGATCTGGCCGTGTACGACGCGGCGCTGCGGCTGGACGGCGCGCAGGCGCACCCGGACATCCTGATCGTGGCGGTGGACGAGGCGAGCCTCTCGGCCCTCGGGCGCTGGCCCTGGCCGCGCGAGCACCATGCGCAACTGCTGCGCATCCTGGCCGCCGCGCGGCCGCGCGCGGTGGCGCTGGACATGCTCTTCACCGAGCCGGCCGAGCGCCCCGCCGCCGACGATGCGCTGGCGGGCGCGCTGGCGGCGCTGCGCGAGGCGGCTCCCGTCTTCCTTCCCATGACGCTCGGCGAGCCGCTGGCGCGGGGGCGCGTGCCGCAGCCCCTGCTGCCGCTGCCGGCCTTCGAGCGCGCGGCGAGCGGGCTGGGGCACATCCACGTCGAACTGGACAGCGACAGCGTGGCGCGCAGCCTGTACCTGCACGAAGGCACGGCGGGCCGGCGGTGGAGTGCGCTGTCGCTGCGGCTGGCGCAGGCCGCCGGCGCCGGCACGCCCCCGCGCGGGCCCGATGCGCCGCCCGACGGCACGGGCTGGCTCCGCGAGTCGCGCCTGCTGCTGCCCTTCGTCGGCGGGCCCGGTGCCTACCGCACGGTGCCCTATGTGAGCGTGCTGCGCGGCGAGGTGCCGGCCGCCGCCCTGCGCGACAAGGTCGTGCTGGTAGGCCTGACGGCCACCGGCGTGGGCGACCGCTACCCGACGCCGCTGTCGGGCGCCTCGGCGCTCACGCCGGGCGTGGAGATCAATGCTGCCGCGGTGGACGGCCTGCTGACCGGCCGCATGCTGCGCCCCGTCGGCGCTGGAATGCAGATGCTTGCGGCGGTGCTGGCGCTGATCGCATGGATGGCATGCCTCTGGCGCCTGGGGCCGCGCGGCGGGCTGTGGGGGCTGTTCGCCTTCGTGCTGCTGGCGCTGGGCGTGTCGGCCGGCCTGCAGGGGCTGTTGCGCTGGTGGCTGCCGGTGGCGTCGTGGTGGATCGCGGCGCTGCTGGGCTACCTGCTATGGAGCTGGCGCCGGCTCGCGGCCCTGCTGGCCGACCTGTACCGGCGCGCCGAGACGCTGCGGCCCGGCGCCGCCGCCGAAGCCGCCGGCCCGGGCGGCTGGCAGCATGTGGTGGACGCGCTGGACCGCGGCCTGGCCGCGGAGCAGCAGGTGCAGCGCCAGCGCAACGAGGCGCTGCAACTGCTGTCGCACGACCTGCGCGCGCCGCAGTCGGCCATCCTGGCGCTGCTCCATGGCGCGGGGCAAGCGCCGAGCGCCCAGGCGGCCGAGCTGCACGGCCGCATCGAGCAGCAGGTGCGCGCCACGCTGGACCTCGCCGACGACTTCGTGATGCAGCTCCGCGCCGAAGGCGACGCCTACGACTGGCAGGAGGTGGATCTCGCGCAGCTGGCCATCGATGTGCACGACCGGGCCTGGCCGCTGGCGAAGGCCAAGGACATCGCGCTGGCGCTGCAACTGCCGCGCGGGGAGGACGGCAGCGTCGTCGAGGGCTGCTGGATGAGCGTCGACCCGCGCATGCTCGGCCGCGCGCTGTTCAACCTGGTCGAGAACGCCATCAAGTACAGCCCGCCGCACACC
>NZ_JBIQNC010000308.1:0-3998 GCF_044462705.1 Xenophilus sp. | reverse complement strand
AAGGACCTGCGATGCACCGCCTTCCCGTCACCGTGCTGTCCGGCTTCCTCGGCGCCGGCAAGACCACGCTGCTCAACCACATCCTGCACAACCGCGAGGGCCGCCGCGTGGCGGTGATCGTCAACGACATGAGCGAGGTCAACATCGACGCCGCGCTGGTGCGCGACGGCGGGGCCGGCCTGTCGCGCACCGAGGAGAAGCTGGTCGAGATGAGCAACGGCTGCATCTGCTGCACGCTGCGCGAGGACCTGCTGGTGGAGGTGCGGGCGCTGGCGCGGCAGCGCCGCTTCGACCACCTGGTCATCGAGTCCACCGGCATCTCGGAGCCGCTGCCGGTGGCGGAGACCTTCACCTTCGAGGACGACGAGGGCCGCAGCCTCTCGGACGTCGCCCGGCTCGACACCATGGTGACGGTGGTGGACGCCTTCAACTTCCTGCGCGACTACGGCTCTTCCGACGCGCTGGCCGACCGCGGCGAGTCGCTGGGCGAGGAGGACACGCGCGCGGTGGTCGACCTGCTGATCGAGCAGGTGGAGTTCTGCGACGTGCTGGTGGTCAACAAGGCCGACCTGGTGAGCCCGGCCGAGCGGGAGCGGCTGCTGGCGATCCTGCGCCGGCTCAACCCGCGGGCGCGCATCGAGCTGGCCGAGTTCGGCCGCGTGCCGCTGGAGCGGGTGCTGGGCACGGGGCTGTTCGACTTCGAGCAGGCCGCCGCAGCGCCCGGCTGGCTGAAGGAGCTGCGCGGCGAGCACGTGCCGGAGACCGAGGCCTACGGCATCGCCAGCTTCGTCTACCGCGCTCGGCGGCCCTTCCATCCGCAGCGCTTCTGGGCGCTGGTGAACGAGGAGTGGCCGGGCGTGGTGCGTTCCAAGGGCTTCTTCTGGCTGGCCAGCCGGCCGCGCCATGCGGGCTCGTGGTCGCAGGCCGGCGGCGCCTGCCGGCATGGCGCGGCGGGCTGGTGGTGGGCGGCCGTGCCGCGCGCGCAGTGGCCGCAGGACGCCGAGTCGCGCGCCATCATCGAGGCGCACTGGATCGACGGCGTGGGCGACGCGCGGCAGGAGCTGGTGCTGATCGGCATGGGCATGGACGAGGCGGCCTTGCGCGCCCGCCTCGACCGCTGCCTGCTCACGCCCGACGAGATGGCCGCGGGGCCGCGCGCCTGGGTGCGCTACGAGGATCCGTTTCCGTCGTGGGAGTCGGCGGCCGCCTGAACGGGACGGATCAGCGCCGGGCCGCTGTTTTGCCGCGCGCGGCCTTCGCCGGCTTGGCGCAGTCGGCGCACAGCCCGTAGAGCGTCAGTTCGTGGCCGTCCACGCGGAAGCCGCGCGGCGCCCACCCGGCGAAGTCCTCCGTGCAGCCGTGCACGTCGAACACGCGCTGGCAGGCGCGGCACTGGAAGTGGTGGTGGTGCGAGTGGTGGGCCGACTCGTAGCGCGGCACCTCGCCCGGCAGCTCCACCACGCGGATCTCCTCGGCCTCCACCAGCAGCTTGAGGTTGCGGTAGACGGTGGCCATGCCCAGCTCGGCCACCTCGTCCTGGGCCAGCGCCAGGATCTCCTGCGGCAGCAGGGGCCGCCCGGCGGCGTCGATGGCGGCGCGGATGGCCGCGCGCTGGCGCGTGCCGCGCTGGAAGGCAGGCGAACTCTGTGGACCGGGCATGGCGGCATTCTGCGCGATCGGCCGGCGCCTGCCATTAGGCGGCCTGATGGATGCTGCGCCAGTCGCGATGACCCGGCCGAGCCGCCGCGGCCTAGCATGGCGCCATGATGTCCAGCCCCTGTCTTGCCGCCGTTCCTTCGCCCATCGGCGTGCTGGGCGGCATGGGGCCGCTGGCCACCATCGACTTCATGCACAAGCTGCTGGCCGCCACGCCCGCCGCGCGCGACCAGGACCACCTGCCGCTGCTGGTCAGCTCCATTCCGCAGGTGCCGGACCGCACCGCCGCCTTCCGCGGCGAGGGCGCTTCGCCGCTGCCGGCGCTGGTCGAGAGCGGGCGTCGCCTGGTGGACGGCGGCGCGGCGCTGCTGGTGATGCCGTGCAACACGGCGCACCTGTGGTTCGAGCCGCTGCAGGCGGCGCTGGGCGTGCCGATGCTGCACATCGTCGACATGGCGCTGGCCGAGGCGCGGCGGCACGTCGGCGCGGGCGCGCCGCTGGGCCTGCTGGCGACCGAGGCCACGCTGGACTCGGGCCTGTACACGGCGCGCGCGGCGGATGTCGCCTGGCGCTTGCCGACGACGGCCGACCGCGAGGCATGGATCACGCCGGGCATCGCCGCCGTCAAGGCCGGCGACCTGGGGCGCGGGCGGAGGCTGCTCGGCGAAGCGGCCGCTGCGCTGGCGGCCCGCGGCGCGCGGGCCCTGGTGTTGGGTTGCACCGAGATCCCGCTGGTGGTCGATGCCGGCACCGCGCCCGTGCCGGTGATCGACGCCACCGCCGCGCTGGCGCGCGCCACCGTGGCCTGGGCCGGCCGGCGCGAGGCGCTGGCCGCCTGAAGACCCTCAGGCCGCTTCGGCCACGGCCTTGAAGGCCTTGATGAAGTCGGCCACCGGCCGCGGCGAGCGCACGCCCTGCGGCAGCAGCGCGCGCACCTCCACGCCGATCTCCGGCAGCAGGGTGCGCGTGTGCAGCGCCGCGTCCTGCCGCGCCTGCGCGGTGAAGGAATCGACGATCGCCGGGCCGAAGCCCTGCTCGGCCAGCACCAGCGCGATGTGATACGTCTGCACCGTGATGCCGCCGCTGGGCGCCACGCCCAGGCGCGACCACTGCTCGGCCAGCATGGTGCCGATGGGGTCGCGCTCGTCGATGCGGATGATGGGGCTGCGCAGCAGCTCGTCCAGCGCCACGGTGGCGCGGCGGTCGGCGCCCGGCCGCTCGGCGCGCGAGACGCACACCAGCCGGCCGCGCGCGATCGGCTCCTCGTGCAGCGCGGGGTGCGGCGCGCTGCCGTAGACGATGCCGATGTCGCCTTCTTGCAGCACCATGGCCTGGGCGATCTCGCGCGAGTGCAGGGTGCGGATGGTCACTGGCATGTCCGGGTGCCGCAGGCGGAAGCGCCGCAATGCCTCGGGCAGCGCCTTCACCGCCAGCGAGGGCACGACCAGGATGCGCAGCGGCGTGCCCTCGTCGCGGCCCAGCGCAGTGGCCAGGCGGCGCACGCGCTCCAGTTGCGCCATCAGCGGCTGAACCTCCGCGTAGAGGGCCTGCGCCTCGCGCGTGGGCACCAGGCGGTTGCGCTGGCGGGTGAAGAGGGCGTAGCCCAGTTGCAGCTCGGCGTGCTGCAGCGTCTGCGTGGCGGCCGGCTGCGTCACGTGCAGCAGGCGGGCGGCGGCGCTCACGCTGCCGGTGAGCATGATGGCGTGGAAGACCTCGAGGTGCTTGAGCTTCATGTCGCCGTGCAGTGTGCACGAGGCGGAGGATCAGGCCAGCTCGATGGCGACCGGCTGGTGGTCCGACACCCGGGTGGCGGTGTCCACCGCGATCGACTTCAGGCGCGGTGCCAGGCCGTCGCTGAGGAAGACGAAGTCGCAGGCCACCGGGTCGGGACCGTAGGTGCGGTCGAACAGGCGGAAGGTGGGTGGGTGGGGCGCTTCGCCGTGCATGACGCGCCAGGCGTCGTGCAGGCGGGCCTCGCCCGCGCCGGCGTCGAAGGGCTGCCGGATCACCTCGTATTCCGGCTCGGACGCGCCCAGGTTGAAGTCGCCGCACAGCACGGCGTGCGGCGTGTGCGGCTTGGCGCGGAAGGGCGAGCCGTCCTCGTCGGCCGCGGGCGGCGCGGCGGCCAGCGCGCAGGCGGACTGGTGCAGCGCGCGCAGGGCGCGAGCCTGGGCCATGCGCTGCACCGGCGAGTAGTACTCCAGGTGCGTGGTCATCACGCGCACCGGCCCGAGGCCCGGCGCGTCGACGGTGACGACGGTGCACATGCGCGGCATCGAGCGCACCCCGGCATCGGCCGGCCAGGGCAGGGGATGGTGCTCCACGCGGCGCACCGGCAGGCG
>NZ_JBIQNC010000307.1:0-4058 GCF_044462705.1 Xenophilus sp. | reverse complement strand
CCGACGACGCGCCGGAGCGCGTCAAGTCGCTGGGCGTGGTCACCGTCACCGGCGGCCAGCCGACCTCGCTGCCCACCCAGATCCCCACCACCATCGAGGGCCTCACGCGCGAGGAGATCGACACGCGCGTGAACGCCACCGACAGCGAGGACGCCCTGAAGTACCTGCCCAGCCTGCTGGTGCGCAAGCGCTACATCGGCGACTACAACCACGCCATCCTCTCCACCCGCGCCTCGGGCACCGGCAACAGCGCGCGCTCGGCGGTGTACGCCGACGGCATCCTGCTGTCGAACTACCTGGGCAACGGCATCGCCAACGGCACCAACTACGCGCCGCGTTGGGGTCTGGTCTCGCCCGAGGAGATCGAGCGCGTGGACGTGATGTACGGCCCCTTCTCCGCCGCCTACCCGGGCAACTCCGCCGGCGCCGTGGTGGACTACGTGACGCGCATGCCGACGAAGCTGGAGGCGCACGTCAGCGCCGGCTACGCCGCCCAGCCCAACGATCTGTACCGCACCCGCGCGACGTTCAACAGCTGGCGCACCAGCGCCTCGCTGGGCAGCAGGGCGGGGGACTGGTCGTGGTGGCTCAGCCTCTCGCACACCGACAGCGAGGGCCAGCCGCAGACCTTCACCACCGCCACCGTCGCCTCCGGCCGCCCGGGCGCCGCCGGCACGCCGGTCGCCGGCTGGGTGGGCGGCCTCAACACCACCAACACGCCCTGGTACATCCTGGGCACCGGCACGCAATACCGCACCGCGCAGGACCAGGCCAAGCTCAAGCTGGCCTACGACATCACGCCCACGCTGCGCGCCAGCTACACGCTGGGCTGGTGGCGCAACAGCGCGCAGGGCCGCCCTGCGAGCTACCTTGCCGGCCCCGGCGGCGTGCCGGTCTACAGCGGCGCGGTCAACATCCTGGGCCGCACCTACACCCTGGCCGACACCGCCTTCCCGCTCACCGACGACGCGCAGACCCACCTGATGCACGGCCTCTCGCTCAGGAGCCGCACGCAGGGCACCTTCGACTGGGAGCTCGCGGCCAGCGTGTACGACTACGCGAAGGACCGGCAGCGCGCACCCACCGCCGCGCTGCCGCTGGCCGCCGCCGGCGGCGCCGGCACCGTGCAGGACCAGGACGGCACAGGCTGGCGCACCCTGGCCGCCAAGGGCACCTGGCGGCCCGGCGGCATGCAGGGCGCGCACATCGTGGACTTCGGCCTCGGGCGCGACAGCTACAGGCTGGCCATCGACAAGTACAACGTCAGCGGCCACTGGCAGGACGGCCCGGCGAACCCGCTCTCGGTCGTCAGCCGCGTGGGCGGCCGCACCGAGACCACCAGCGCCTGGGTGCAGGACGCCTGGCGCCTCGCGCCGCGGTGGCAGGCCGTGCTCGGCCTGCGCTGGGAGGACTGGACCGCGCACCGCGGCTTCACCGCCACCGCGTCCGGCCTGCAGCGCTACGCCCGCCGCAGCGAGTCGCACGTCTCGCCCAAGGCGGCGCTGATGTGGCAGGCGGCGCCCGACACGGTGATCAAGGCCTCGGCCGGCCGCGCGGTGCGCTTCCCCACCGTGGGCGAGCTGTACGGCGCCACCACCGGCGGCGCGCTGTCCTTCGTCAACGACCCGGCGCTCAGGCCCGAGACCTCCTGGACGGGCGAGCTGAGTGCCGAGAAGGACCTCGGCAACGGCCTCGCCCGCGCCACGCTGTTCCACGAGACGACGAAGGACGCGCTCTACAGCCAGCGCGTGCCCGACACCACCGTCTCGCGCGTGCAGAACGTGGACAAGGTGCGCACCACCGGCATCGAGCTGGCCTACACCGGCAGCGATGTGTGGGTGCGCGGGCTGGACCTGGGCGGCAGCCTCACCTACGCCGACTCGAAGACCGTCGCCAACGCCAACAACCCCGCCAGCGTCGGCCGGTGGCAGCCGCGCGTGCCGCGCTGGCGCGCCACCGTCCATGCGACCTGGCGGCCCGACGAGCGCTGGGCCTTCACCGTCGCCGCGCGCTACAGCGGCCGCCAGTACTCCAACCTCGACAACAGCGACGTCAACGCCGACGCCTATTTCGGCGCCAGCCGCTACTTCACCGTCGACCTGCGCGTGCGCTGGCAGATCGGCCGCCACTGGTCCGCCGCCTTCGGCATCGACAACGCCAACAACGCGAAGTACTGGAACTTCCATCCCTATCCCCAGCGCACCTATACCGCCTCGCTGCGCTGGGATCTCTGACACTCACCACCTGAAGGAGCCTTCCGATGACTTTCCTTTCCTCCACCACCCTCCGGTCCGCCGCCGCCCTCGTCCTCCTGGCGGGCGCCGCAGCCGCCTTCGCGCAGCCGGCCGCGCCGGTGCAGGCCGATGGCGCCTGGGTGCGCGCCACCGTGCCGGGCCAGAGCGGCACCGGCGCCTTCATGACGCTCACCGCCCAGGCGCCGCTGAAGCTGGTGGGCGTGAGCACGCCCGCCGCCGAGGTCGCCGAGGTGCACGAGATGAAGATGGAAGGCGACACCATGCGCATGCGCGGCATCCCGTCGCTGGCGCTGCCCGCGCACCAGGCCGTCGAACTCAAGCCCGGCGGCTACCACGTCATGCTGATGGACCTGGCGCAGCCGCTGAAGGCCGGCGCCACGGTGCCGCTGACGCTGCGCTTCGAGGATGCGCAGGGCGCGAAGAGCACGCTGTCGCTGCAGGTGCCGGTGAGGGCGGCGGCGCCCGCCGGCGGAGCAGCGCAGCAGCACCGGCACTGAGCAGGGCGCGGCGGGCTCCGCCACACCGTCCGCGTGACAATGCGGCGCTGATCCAGGGAGCCGACGAATGAACAAGGCAGCGAGCGTGGTCTCCATGGCCGTGGGGTGTGTGCTGTGGAGCGGGTGCGCCGGCGCCTGGGCGCGCGTGGTGCTGGCGTCCGTCGCCGAGGCGGCGGCCGGGAGCCGGCAGGACGTGGTCCTGCGCGTGGACGCACCCTGTCCCGACGCGACGCGGACCGAGGGGCTCTCCGTGCAACTGCCCTGGGGCTTTCGCCTGGCCGGCGCGTCCCCGCGCCCAGGCTGGACGGCCGGCGTGCGGGACGCGGTGCACAAGAACGGCCCGCTGGGTTACCCCGGCAGCGTGCACTGGCGCGCCGCGACGCCCGGGGATGCGCTGCACGGCAGCCAGCCCGCCGACTTCGTGCTGCAGGGGCGCCTGCCCTGGCGGCCGCGGGTGCTCGCCTTCGACGTGCGGCAGTTCTGCGACGGCGGCCGGCATGCGGATTGGCGCGTGCAGCTCGGCGCCGCGGCCCCGCCCGCGGCGTCCGTGGCCGCGTCGCAGGCGTGGCTCAGGGCGACGGCGCCAGGCCGGCGCGATGCCGCCCTGTTCGTGCGCCTGCAGTCCGCGCGCGACCTGCGTCTGGTGGGAGCCGCGTCGCCGGCAGCCGGGCGCGTCGAGCTGCAATGGACGCTCCAGAGCAAGCTGAAGGGGCTGCAGCTGCGCGAGGCCGATGCGCCGCTGGACCTGCCGGCCGGCCGTGCCGTGAACCTGGTGCCGGGCGTCGCGCACCTGGCGATGCAGGCGCTCGCGTCGCCGCTCGCCGCGGGCGAGGAGGTGGACGTGACGCTGCGCTTCGAGGATGCCGCCGGCGCCACCAGCGAACTGCCGCTGCGCGTGCCCGTGCGCGAAGGGCCGCTCCCCGCGCCGCCCGGCCCGACGGCCGGGCGCCTGGAGTAAGCTGGCGCAGGCGCGCCGTCGCGCCGAGTCGCACACCGAGGAGACGACCGCCATGACAGACACAAGCAAGCCCTTCGCCTTCAGCCAGTTCGTACCCGGTTTCGACTTTCTCAAAAGCCTGACCGGCGCGGCCGCGTCGGGCGTCGTGCCGGGCATGCCCAGCCTGTCGAACTGGGTGGCGCCGACCCTCAGCGTCGAAGAGATCGACAAGCGCATCAAGGAACTGCGCACGGTGCAGTTCTGGCTGGAGCAGAACGTGCACGCGCTCAAAGCCACCATCCAGGCGCTGGAGGTGCAGAAGATGACCCTGTCCACGCTGCAGGGCATGAACGTGCGCATGGAGGACCT
>NZ_JBIQNC010000306.1:0-4062 GCF_044462705.1 Xenophilus sp. | reverse complement strand
AGGCGAGCACGGCGATGGTGTCGGTCTTCGTGCGGGACATGGCCCGATTCTATCGGTCAATGTCTTCAGGGCCACTGTCGGCACCGCGGCGCGGAGCCAAGAATGCAGGCCATCGCCACACCTCCCAGGAGCCACACCATGCCTTCCCACCCGCCCCGCCGCGCCCTGGTCGTCATCGACGTGCAGAACGAATACTTCGAGGGCGGCGGCCTGCCCATCGAGCACCCGCCCATCGGCGGCACGCTGCCCAATGTGACGCGCGCGATGGACGCCGCCCGCGCCGCCGGCGTGCCGGTGGTGGTCGTGCAGCACCACGCGCCGCCCGGCGCGCCGCTGTTCCAGGCCGATTCGCCGGCCGGCCAGCTCCACCCCGACATCGCCGGACGGCCGCGCGACCACCTGGTCACGAAATCCTTCCCCAGCGTCTTCACCGGCACGGACTTCGGGGCCTGGCTGCAGGCACGCGGGATCGACACGCTCACCGTGGCGGGCTACATGACGCACAACTGCGACGCTTCCACCGTGTTCGAGGCCATGCACCGCGGGCTGGCCGTGGAGTTCCTGGCCGACGCCAGCGGCGCCCTGCCTTACGCCAACGCGGCCGGGCGGGCCAGCGCCGAGGAGATCCACCGCGTCTTCTGCGTCGTCTTCCACAGCAACTTCGCCGCCGTGGCTTCCACCGCCGACTGGATCGAGGCGCTGCGCACCGGCCAGCCGCTGCCGCGCGACAACGTCCTGGCCTCCAACCAGCGCGGGCGCCAGGCGGCTTGAGCGGCGTGGCCGGCCGGGGCTCGACCGGCTGGCAAAGGCGGGCTATAATCGACGGCTAACTTTTCGGGCCTCCCCTCAACGGCCCCGCCTTTTCCAGATTGAGGATCCCGGCCAGGGGATCGATCTCCCCCGGGCCACATTCGACAGACTTTCACCTGATGACCACCATCCGCGTTAAAGAAAACGAGCCCTTCGACGTGGCCCTGCGCCGCTTCAAGCGCACCATCGAGAAGCTGGGCCTGCTCACCGACCTGCGTGCCCGCGAGTTCTACGAGAAGCCCACGGCCGAGCGCAAGCGCAAGAAGGCTGCCGCGGTCAAGCGCCACTACAAGCGCGTTCGCAGCATGCAGCTTCCCAAGAAGCTGTACTGAGTCGAGCACCGCACGCGCTGGCCCCGCCAGCGTACCGAGCCGCGCCAGGAACACCTGCCGCGGCTTTTTTGTTTTGTTTGCCGAGAGGACGAGCACCATGAGCCTGAAGGAACGCATCAACGAGGACATGAAGAGCGCGATGCGCGCCAAGGACGCCGAGCGCCTGGCCACCATCCGCCTGCTGATGGCCGCCATGAAGCAGAAGGAAGTGGACGAGCGCGTGGAGCTGGACGACGCGGCCGTCGTGGCCGTGCTCGACAAGATGGTCAAGCAGCGCAAGGACTCGATCGCCGCCTTCACCCAGGCCGGCCGCACCGAACTGGCCGACAAGGAGGCCGCCGAGATCACCGTGCTGCAGGCCTACCTGCCCCAGCGCCTGAGCCCGGAGGAAGTGGCCGCCGAAGTGAAGGCCATCGTGGCCGAGCTGGGCGCCTCGGGCCCCGGCGACATGGGCAAGGTGATGGGCGCGGTCAAGCAGCGGCTGGCCGGCAAGGCCGAGATGGGCCAGGTGAGCGCGGCCGTCAAGGCGGCCCTGGCGGCGAATGCCTGATGCGCGCCGCGGCGCGCCGATCGGCAAGGCCTGCGCCTGCCTGGTCGATGCGCGCGGGCGGCTGCTGGTCTTCGACCACCCGGGCGACGGCGGCATGCAGCTCGTCAAGGGCACCATCGAGCCCGGCGAAGCGCCCGAGGCGGCGGTGCGGCGCGAGCTGCTGGAGGAGTCCGGCCTCGCCTTCGACGGCCCGCTGGCGCCGCTGGGCACGCTGGAGCGCTTCTGCAGCGCCGGCACCGAAGGCAGCCGCCGCAGCCACGACCAGCGCTGGCACCTGTTCCTGATGCGCTGGACCGGCGCGCCGCTGCCGGAGACCTTCACCCATGTCGCGCACGGCAGCCCGGAGGAAGACGGGCTGGTGTTCGCCTTCCGCTGGCTCGCGCCGGGCGATCCGCTCGACGGCTTCGCCCTGCCCTACCGCCAGGCGATCGAGCGCGTGCGGGCAGC
Source organism: Xenophilus sp. (assembly GCF_044462705.1). Classification (NCBI taxonomy): domain Bacteria; kingdom Pseudomonadati; phylum Pseudomonadota; class Betaproteobacteria; order Burkholderiales; family Comamonadaceae; genus Xenophilus; species Xenophilus sp. The sequence continues at coordinate 1,923 of NZ_JBIQNC010000306.1, read as the reverse complement.
GCTGGGCGCTGCTGACTGAGGCAGCGGCGCGGCCTCAGCCGGCGTGCGCGCGCAGGGCCTGCGCCAGCGCCGCCACGTCGCCCGCCGGCACCAGCGTCAGCCCCGGCTGGGGCGGCAGCCCGCAGGCCGGCGTGGCGATCACCGGCAGGCCGGCCGCCAGCGCCTGCAGGGCGGCGCGCGGCGAATGCTCCACGTGGGCCGGCAGCACCGCCGCCCGGGCCTGGGCCCGCCAGTCGCTGCGATAACCCAGCGGAACGCACGGCAGGCCGGCCCAGTGCGGATCGTCCGGCGCCGGCGGGCTGCCCAGCACGCCCAGGCGCGGCGCCCGTCCATCCTGCTGCTGCAGATGCCGCAGCGCCGCCGCCAGTTCGCGGCTGCCCTTGCGCGGCAGGGCGCTGGACAGCAGCACCACGAGCGGCGGCGACGCAGCCAGGCCGCGGGCCGCCGCCGTCGCGGGCGAGCACTGCCAGGGCACTTCGATCACCTCGGCCGACAGCATCTCGCGCGCCCACTGCGCCACTGCATGGTGCGGCGTGAAGATCCGCCGGGCCCCGCGCAGGGCCTGCCACTCGGCCTCCTCGCAGGCTGGGTCCGGCCGGAAGTCGGCCAGGCTGGGCTCGTCGGGCCACGCCTGGGCGGCGGCGTCCAGGCGCCGGGCGATCTCGCGCATGGGCAGCGCGGGCATCCACACGTCCAGGCGGCGGCCCGCCAGCGCGCCGTCCATCCACAGCGTGGGCAGGTAGGCCTGGTCCACCAGCAGCTCCACGTCGACCGGACGCAGAGCGAACGCCGCCCGGCGCGCCTGCCAGGCCTGCCCCTGCAGGATGCTGGCCTGCCGCCGGCCCGGCGAGCGTGCATGCCACCGCAGGTGCCACGCCCGCCGCCAGGCCAGCAGGCGCGCGGCGGCGGCGGGCGGCATGACGTCCCCGGCTTCGGGCGCACGCTCGCGCGCGACCAGCGCCCGCTGGCCCGGCGTCACGGCATGGGGCAGCACCCAGCGTCCAGAGGCCAGCCGGTGATCGGCCGCCGCTGCCTGCGCCAGTTCGGGCGCCACCCCTTCCAGCAGGATCGCGCGCGCGGCCAGGACGTCGGCGCTGCCCGCGCGCTGCGGCGCATGGCGGAAGCACGCCGTCTCATCGCAACTCAGGCAGCCACGCGCCACCGGCGGCGCGGTGGCTTGCGGGCGATCCGTGCTCGGCGCTGCATCTATGGCGATCGTCCGCCGGCCCGCCGGCGGCGCCGCGGCGAACGCCCGCACACGCACGACCAGCTCGTCCGCATCCATCGTCACTTCCAGGCGCCACGGCATGTCGGCGCGCACGCGCAGGTCGATGTGCTTCCACAGCACGGTGGCATCGACGGCGCCGTGCGCGCCGGGGGCCACGCCTTGGGGCCGGGCGGTGTGCGCATGCCGCTCCGGCAGCGCCATGCCCGCGCGGTGGGCGGCGGTGGCCAGCGCGTTGGACAGCTGGCACAGGCCGCCGGCCAGCGTGGGCACCACGCAGCCCTCGCGCACCTCGCGCCCCGCCACGTAGCCGCGCCGCCGCGTGGCCCGCCCGATCTGCTGCCAGAAGCTCAGCAAGCCGGCGGGCGGCAGTTCCAGCCCGTCGAAGGCCTGGCGGGCCAGCCGCAGGTTGTGCACCTTGCCGGCCACCAGCGCGAATTCGTCGGGGCGGCCGTCGGTCCACAGGGGGCTGCGCACCTCGGCCAGCACCGGCGCGTCGCGCAGCCGGCTGGCGCCGGCCGGCACGCGGGGCCAGGTCCGCACCTGCGGGTCGAGTGCATCCTGCACGATGCGCCGCGCCGTCAGCAGGCGGATGCGCACCCAGAACCACAGCGCCTGCCGGCGCGAGGGCGGCATGCCGGGTGCGCGTGCGGCCATCTGCACGGCAGCCCCGGCCCGGCTCAGGCGCCCGCCACCTT
>NZ_JBIQNC010000305.1:0-4196 GCF_044462705.1 Xenophilus sp. | reverse complement strand
TAGGCGGATCGAAGGCCGCTTTGTCCACGGACAGGGTCTTCGGCGACTTTACAATTCGCCATACTCTGTCAATTGAATGTGAAATACTTAAGTCGTCCCCAGTTGCACCGGTCACGAGCGGGTGCATCGGGGGACGATTCACACGGTCGGATCACCCGGCGCGCCAGGAGCGCGAGAAAGGGAACCGCATGGACGAGGCGACTCTGGGGATGGAAGCATCATTTGCCCAATGGGCTGAACTGACGGATGCCTACGCACGCCAACTGACGGCGATGCAGCTGGGCGTGGCGGGCGCGCGCGACGAGGCGACGCGGCTGGCGCGCGAGATCCAGCAGCTGGTGCGCGGGCCGGTACCGCCGGGCGACTGGCTCGGGCCGATGGCGTCGGTGCCCAGGCCCTGACGCCGCTTCTTCTCTTCTTTTCAGCCGTGCTGTGCCAGCGCGGCACGCAGGCGCCGCAGTTCCTGCTGCAGATCGAGGATCAGCGCTGCGGCATCCAGTCCCACGTCGAATTCGCGCTGAAGGCGCCGCGTCTCCAGCGCGCGCCGCAGTTCGGCGCTGCCGAAGCGCCATTCCTGCACCGGCCGGCCGGCCGGCGCCTCGACGATGCCGGCGGCAGCCAGTTCGGCCACCCAGTCCAGCGTGGCGCCGCAGGCGCGGGCCAGTTCGGCCGCGGCCAGCGGGTCGGCCGCGCCGACCACGGTGCAATGGGTCACGGTGACGGTGGTGGTGCTTCGCTCGGGATGGCTCATGGTGTTCTCGCTCCTGCCGCGCATCACGCCGCCGCGCCCGCGCCGGCGTGGAGCCGGCGGCGCGGGTCGAAGCCGGTGGTGGCCCGGGCCAGCTGCTCGTAGGCGGCGCGGGCGGCATCGCTGTCCGCCGGCGGCAGGGCCAGCTCCAGCACCAGGTACAGGTGGCCGCCCGGCCCGCGGTCCTTCAGCCGCAGCTTGAGGCCGGGCCGCGCGTTGGGCGGCACGCGCACGGCGCCCGTGCCGCCGCCGGGCAGCGGCACCTCGACCTCCGCGCCCAGCGCCGCCTCGGACGGCGTGACGGGCAGCGTCATCAGCAGGTCGCGCCCGTCCACCATGTACAGCGGGTGCGGTGCGATGCGCACTTCCAGGTACAGGTCGCCGGGCGGCTCGCCGCCGTGGCCGGGCAGGCCCTGGCCGGCCAGCCGGATGTACTGGCCAGGGTGCACGCCGCGCGGGATGTTCACCCGCAGCGTGCGGGCGACCCACTGCGGCTGGCCCTGTTCGTCCAGTTCCAGCGCGCGCAACTGGATCTCGCGCTCGCCGCCGGTCAGGGCGAACTCCAGCGGCACCTCGATGGCGGCGTGGTGGTCCTCGCCGCGCGCCTTGAAGTTGCGCCGGCTGGCGCTGCGCCGCTCGGCCGCGCCGAACAGCGAGGAGAAGAACTCGCTGAAGTCGGCGTGGTCGGCCGGGCCGCCCTGGGCGCGGTGGAACTCGAAGCCCTCGTCCCAGCCCGGCGGCGGCTGGAAGCCGCCGGTGCCGGTGCCGCCGCCGCTCTTCACGCGCTCGGCCAGCGCGTCGTAGGCGGCGCGCTTGTCCTTGTCGCCCAGCACGTCCCAGGCCTCGTTGACCTCGCGCATGCGGGTCTCGGCGTCGGCTTCCTTGCTGACGTCGGGGTGGTACTTGCGGGCGAGGCGACGATACGCCTTGCGGATCTCGTCCTCGCCGGCCTTCGGGTCGACGCCCAGGGCGCTGTAGTAGTCCTTGAATTCCATGGTGGGTGGGGAATCAGGCCAGGGCAGCGCCCGCCGGGTCGGCCGGCGGGCGCAGGGCCGTCACCTGCCAGGTGGGGCCGATGCGCTCGAAACAAAGGGGCTGGGCGTTGCCCATCACGCGGGCGTCCACCGGCACGCCCAGCAGGGCGGCCAGCACGTACAGGGTGCCGCCGTGCGCCACCACCAGCACCGGGGCGGGCTCGGCCAGGGCGGCGGCCAGCGCGGCGCGCTTGCGCTCGACGAACTGTGGCAGCGTCTCGCCGCCTTCCGGCGCGCAGGCCCAGTCGATGTCGGCCGAGGAGCTGCCGATCAGCGCGCCGAAATGGCGCTCGCGCAGCGCCTCGCGGGCCGCCGGGGCGAGCCGGTGGTGCGCGGCCACGGCCAGGGCGGTGTCCAGCGCGCGCTGCGCGTCGCTGCACACGATGCTGCGGATCGGCTCGCCGGCCAGCACGGCGGCGGCCAGCGCGGCCTGCTGCACGCCCAGCTCGGACAGCGGCTCGTCGTAGGACTGGAAGATGCGCAGCGCGTTGCGCGGCGTCTGGCCGTGGCGCAGGAAGTAGAAGCGGCTGCACGACAGCGACAGCGGCCGGCCGGCGGCCAGCTCGATCAGTCGGGCCATGCCGCGCGGCGCGGGGTGGGTCGGGGCGGGGTGGTTCACAGCTTCGGGATGCGCAGGGTCTTGCTGATCATCAGGGTACCCGACAGCGCATACAGCAGGGTGAACGGATGCAGCGTCCACGGCCCCAGCGCCCAGGCGCCGCCGGCCAGGGTCTCGCCGATGCGTCCGGCGCCGGCGGCCCAGGCGAGCAGGCCGACCAGCACCACGCTGGTGGGGATCGGCGTGCCCTCGAAGTACTTCACCTTGTCGCCGCCTTCCGAGAGCGCCTCGGCCGTGACGTTGAAGCGCGCCAGCCGGCTCACGCCGCAGCAGACGAAGTAGGCCAGCAGCACCGCGTCCCAGCCGCCGCGCAGCCCCGCCGCGAAGCCCAGCGCGGCCGGCGCCATGCCGAAGGAGATCACGTCGGCCAGCGAGTCCAGTTCGCGGCCGAGGGGCGAGGAGGTCTGGCGCCAGCGCGCGATGCGCCCGTCGAGCACGTCGAAGGCGAAGGCGGCCGGCGCGAGCGCGCAGGCCGCGTAGAAGTGCGCGAGCGAGCCGCTGGCGACGAAGGCCATCGCCAGGAAGACGCAGCCCACGCCGCAGGCGGCGTTGCCCAGGGTGAAGAAGTCCGCGAGGTGGAACTCGCGGATCATGGAGAAGCGGCGGCGCGGCGGTGGTGGCGTGGACGTCATGCGGGCTCCGTGCCGGCGGCGCGCGCGGCTTCGCGCCGGGCGACGAGGGCGGCGAAGCGGGCCAGCAGGCCGGCCGCCTCCGGCGTGGGGCGCACCGCGGCGCGCCGCGGCACGGCGTCCTCACCCAGTTCGCCGGCCAGCGCGTCGACATAGCCGCGCATCGCGTCGGCGTCGAACTCGGGATGGAACTGCACGCCCCAGGCGGCCTCGCCGAAGCGCACGGCCTGGTGCGGCTCCCAGGCGTTGCGGGCCAGCGCGACGGCGCCCGGCGGCAGCGCGAGCGCGCTCTGGCGGTGTACGACGTGCGCGGCGAAGCGCGGCGGCAGCCCGGCCATCAGCGCATCGCCTTCGGCCTCGGGCAGCAGTTCGACCTCCACCGTGCCCACCTCGCGCCCGAGCGGGTGGTCGTCGGCGCGGCCGCCCAGCGCGTCGGCCAGCAGCTGGTGGCCGTAGCAGATGCCCAGCACCGGCACGCCGGCGCGCGCCGCCTGCGCCAGCCAGCGGCCGGCGGCTTCGCTCCAGGCTTCACGGTGCGACACCATGGCGTGCGAGCCGCTGGCCACCACGCCGGCCGTGCGCCCGGGCGGCGGCAGCGTGTCGCCGCGCCGCGGGTCCAGCACGGCCAGGTCGAGGTCGTTGCGGCCCAGGCTGCGCGCGATCCAGTGCTCGAAGTCGTCCTGGCGCTCGCGCAGTTCGGGCAGCGTGTCGCCCAGCTTGAGGATGACGAGGGGGCGGGGAGGTTCGGGCAGGTCGGCGGACATGGGCCCGATGATGCCGCAGCGCAGCACGCCGCGCATGGCCTCGGGCCGGCGGATGGCGCTGGCGCGCCGCTCAGCGCAGGCCGAAGAAGGACAGGATGGCGGCGATGACGACGACCAGGCCGACGATGTAGATGACGGTGTTCACGCGGCTGTTCTCCAGTGATTTGTTGGAATGTCCAGCCAGTGTGGGCGCACGCGGCGGCGGCGGCCGTCGGAAGGGACTGCGGTGCCTTGTAGGACAGCCCGGCCCGGCGGCCTCGCTCTTCACGCCTTCTCGTCGGCGTGCGCGGCGGCCTGCGCCAGATGCCGGGCGGTGTCGGCGATGGCCTCGCGGCGCGCCTCGCCGCCGATGTGGCCGCCGAAGAGGGAGCGGCCGCGGCCCCACTCGGCGTGGCCGCGCGC
>NZ_JBIQNC010000304.1:0-4204 GCF_044462705.1 Xenophilus sp. | reverse complement strand
CGCCGCCCCACAAATCGCCCGCGCCCCAGGCCCCCGGCCACGGCGCGTGGAACCGGGAGGGAGCATCCAAGGTGCCGTCAACCCACCACCCCCGTTCGGGCTGAGCTTGTCGAAGCCGGGTGCCGCGCTTCGACAAGCTCAGCGTGAACGGGTGAGGGGAGTTGACCGGGGCAAAGGGTGTTCTGCAACGGTGCGTTGGGCCGCGGGAGCAGGCCCATCGAGCGCGACCCCAAAGAAACTCAGCGCCCCGTGAACCGCGCCGGCCGCTTCTCGATGAAGGCCCGGATGCCTTCTGCCGCATCTTCACTGGCCGCCAGTCGCTGCTGCACCGGGATGAAGTCGGCCACCGCTGCCGCCTGCCCCAGTTCGATGGCCTTGAGCACGTTCAGCCGCGTGGCGACCACGGCCTGCGGCGCCTGCGCGGCGATGCGCCGGGCCAGGCCGAGGGCGGTGTCCAGCAGCTCGGCCACCGGCACCACCTTCTGCACGAAGTTGCAGCGATACGCCTCGGCGGCGTTGAACTCGTCGGCGGTCAGCAGGTGCAGCATGGCGTTGCCCACGCCGGCGCGTTCGGGCATGCGCAGCGTGGCGCCGCCCGCGGGCAGGATGCAGCGCTGCACCTCCATCTGCGAGAAGCGGCAGTCGTCGGCCGCCACCACGATATCGGCACCCAGCATCAGCTCGATGCCGACGGTGAAGCAGATGCCCTTGACGGCCGCCACCATCGGCTTGGTGCGGCGGCGGTAGCCGGGCAGGCCGAAGTCGTGCGGTTCCACCAGGCCGGGCGGCGTGAGCTTTTCGCCGCGCTTGAGGTAGTCGGCCACGGCCGGCAGGTCCAGGCCGGCGGTGAAGTGGTCGCCGTAGGCGTGCAGCACGCCGACGCGAAGCTGCGGGTCGTCGTCCAGCCGGGTGTAGGCCTCGGCCAGCTCGCGGAACATGCGCGGCGTCCAGCCGTTGCGCTTGGCGGGGCGGTTGATGCCGACGAGCAGGATGTGCTCGTCGACGACTTCGCAGCTGATGCAGCCCTCGGGCGGCGGGGTGACGGGGGTCGGTGTCATGGGGTCTCCTTCGGGACGAACCATAGTGCAGCCGGGCCGCGCGCCCCGTCGCCTGGATGACGGCCGGTCAGTAGGTGTAGACGCCCCGGCCGGTCTTGCGGCCGAGCTGGCCGGCGGCCACCATTTCCTTGAGCAGCGGGCAGGCGCGGTACTTGGAGTCGCCGAACTCCTCCAGGTACACCTCCATCACCGCCAGGCACACGTCCAGCCCGATCATGTCGGCCAGCGCCAGCGGGCCGATCGGGTGGTTGCAGCCGAGCTTCATGCCGGCGTCGATGTCCTCCGGCGTCGCCAGGCCCTCGGCCAGCACGAAGAAGGCCTCGTTGATCATCGGCACCAGGATGCGGTTGACCACGAAGCCCGGCGCGTTCTTCACCGTGATGGGCTGCTTGCCGAGCTTGACGGCCAGCGCCTTCACCGCGTCGTGCGTGGCGTCGCTGGTCAGGTAGCCGCGGATCAGCTCCACCAGCGCCATCATCGGCACCGGGTTGAAGAAGTGCATGCCGATGAAGCGGTCGGGTCGCTTCGTGTCGGCGGCGAGCTGGGTGATGGAGATGGACGAGGTGTTGGAAGCGATGATCACCTCCGGCGCCAGCAGGGCGTCCACCTGCTGCAGGATCTTGCGCTTGAGCTCGTGGTTCTCGGTGGCGGCCTCGATGACGAGCTGCGCCGCCTTCAGGTCGTCGTAGTTCGTCGAGCCCCGGATCAGCGCCAGCGCGTCCTTCTTCTGCGCCTCGGTCAGCTTCTCCTTCTTGATCAGCCGGTCGAGGCTGCCGGAGACGGTGGCCAGGCCCTTGTCGACCGCGGCCTGGTGGATGTCCACCATCACCACCTTGATGCCCGAGACGGCGCAGGCCTGCGCGATGCCGTTGCCCATGGTGCCGGCGCCGATGATGCCGACGGTCTGGATGTCCATTGAGTGCTCCTCGAAAGAAAGAAAAAGGGGGATCGATGGCCGATGCTAGCGGCAGCCGATGGCCCCGTGCCGGACTTCAGCGCCGGGGGCGGATGCGGTAGATGGCGTTGTCGCGGTCGGCCGAGACGTAGATGCTGCCGTCCGCCCCCACCGCCACGCCGGTGGGTACGTTGGCCGGCGGCAGGCCTGGGCTGGGCGCCAGGCCGATGGGCAGCCGCTCGGCCACGGTGCGGCGGCTGCCGTCGGCGGGGTCGATCTCCACCAGCCGCTGCGCCGCGGCCTCGGCCACGATGAAGCTGCCCCAGGGCGTCTGCGCCAGGCCCTCGGGCATCGCCAGCCCTTGCGCCACGGCCGCCGGCGGCCCGCCGGCCAGCGGCACGCGCAGCAGCCGGCCGGCCGCCTCGGTCACGTAGATTGCGCCGTCGGCGCCCAGCACCATCTGCACCGGGCCCTGGATGCCGCCGGCCAGCACTTTCCGCTCGGCGAACTTCTCGCCGCTGGCGCGGGTGAGGGTGCCGGTGGCGATCTCGGCCACGATCACGCTGCCGTCCTCCAGCGGGATCGCGTCGTAGGGCGCCTTCAGCCCGTGGATGACGGCGGTGGTCTTGCGTGTGGCGCGGTCCACCAGTTGCACCGTGCCGGTGAACCACGAGCTGAGCGCGAAGCGCGTCTTCGACAGCCCGACCGAGAAAGGGTACTCCAGCTCCGGCTCGCGCTGCATGCGGAAGATGTCGCTCACCGCGCCGCTCTTCAGGTCGACCTCGCGGAAGCCGAAGATGTCGGCCACCCACAGCCGGTCGCCCTCGGCCTTCAGGCCGCCGGGCACAGCCACCGCGCCGCCGGTGAGCGTGCGCAGCTCGCCGGTGGCGGGGTTGAAGGCCTGCACCGCGTTGTCGGCCATGTTGGAGACGTAGATCGTGCCGTCCGGCGCGATCGCGAGGTTGTCCAGCGAGGGCTTGAGCTGCCGGGCCACCGTCTTGCGGCCGGTGGCCAGGTCCACCCGCACCAGTTCGCCGCTGCGCGCGTCGACCACCCACAGGTGGCCCTTGCCGTCCAGGTTGGCGGCGGCGGGGATCTGGAAGCCGTCGGCGATCACGGTGACGGCGCCGCTGGCCGGGTCGATCTTCACCACCTGGCCCTTGAACCACAGCGGGCCGTAGAGCATGCCGTCGGGCCCGACCTCGAAGCCGTTGAAGCCGCCCAGGTCCTTCCCGATCAGGCGCGGCGGCTTCCGGCCGCTGCGGTCGATCTCCCACAGCGCGTCGCCCAGGAAGACCTGCGACGCATAGAGCCTGCCGTTGCGGCGGTCGAAGTCCAGCGAGTTCAGGCCCGGCAGCTCCTTGGCCAGCACCTGCATCGGCGCACCGTCGCGCTCGCGGTAGCGCAGCATGCCCATCAGGTAGTTGGTCCAGGCCAGCTCGCCGCGCGGGCCGACGGCGATGTCGTCGGCCTGGCCCTCGGGCGCGCCGATGAAGACGCGCGCCTCGCCGCTGCGGCGGTCCACCTCCCAGATCGAGCTGCCCACCACCGAGCCGGCGAGCAGGCGGCCCTGGCGGTCCACCGCCAGGCCGTGCACGCCGGCGAAGGCGGAGGGCCGGACCAGCGCCTCGGGCGCGGCCCAGCCGGCAGGGCGGGTGGGGGCGGGCGTGGAGCAGCCCGACAGGGCGGCGGCCAGGAGGGCGCCGGCGAGCATGGCGCCGGCCGCGCCGCGGCGCAGGGTGGAAGGCATGGGTGTCTCCTGTGGCGTGGATGTCCGCCGCGCGTGCCGCCGGCCAGGCCTGCGGCAGCGGGCTGGCCGAGTCTTCGGCAGCCGGTGGCGCGGCGCAATCACGCAGGGGACAAGCAAGGGCGCGCCGCGCAGCCAGTTTTCGCAAGCGGCGGCGCGGCGCGGCTGCGTACCCTCGCCGCAGTTCCCTCCCGGCACTGGCCGGCCCGGCGCGGACCGCGCAAGATGGCGCCTTCGCAACCTCGTCCCGAACACAGCCCATGCTCCACCCCCAAGCCCGAGCCCTGATCGACCTGATGGCCGAGCGCGGCGTGCCGCCCACCCACACCCTGGCGCCGCCGGAGGCCCGCGCCCTCTACCGTGACCGGCGCGCCTACACCCAGCCCGCCGCACCCGAGGTGGCCGAGGTGCGCGACCTGCAGGCCGCCGGCCCGCATGGCGACATCCCCTTGCGCAGCTACCGGCCCGCCGGCGCCGCGCCTGACGCCGTGCTGCCCGTGCTCG
>NZ_JBIQNC010000303.1:0-4278 GCF_044462705.1 Xenophilus sp. | reverse complement strand
CCTAGCCCTGCCGCGCCGGCACGAAGCTGCCGTGCAGCCCCAGCGGCAGCGCATAGGGCAGCGTGGCCTGCGCAACCGGGCCGTCGGCCAGGGCATCGGCTGCGAAGCAGGACAGCACGGTCTGCTTCTGCGCGACATCCAGCGCGGTGCCCAGGATCCAGCCGGGCCGGTCGCCGTCGGGCACGAACACGTGCTCCTCCACCAGCGCCTGCGCGCCGTAGGCGAAGCGCTGCGACCGGCCGTTCTCCACGTCCGTCAGCGCCACCGCGCCGAAGCCGGGGCGGTCCTCGAACACCTGCGTCGCATGCACCACCCGGCGATGCCGCAGGCCCACGCGGCGCGGGTCCATGCGCGGGAACTCGGCCGCGAGGCCCAGCGCGTGCTGCACGGCCTCGCCGGTGCGCAGGTTCAGCGTGGCGGCCACGAGCTGCGGCTCCACGCTGCGCACGCGGCGCCCGCGCATCACCTCGCGGTTGCTGGTGAACACCGCGTCGGCCGTGGCCGAGCGCACGTAGTCCAGGTGGATCAGCGTGCCGGAAGGCCCGTCCTGCGCCCACGCATTGCCCAGGTGGAACAGGAAGCCCGCGGGCAGCTGCAGCATCTGCCGCCTGCTCCAGTCCTTCTTGTCGACCACCAGCACGCGCATGCCGAGTTCGGGCTTCCAGACGTGGCTGTCGAGGAAGCTCGCGCCGGCCGCGCTGCGCGCGTTGTCGAACACCAGCGACGGCATGAGGAAGACGAGGTGGGCATCGGTGACGGCGAAGTCGTGGACCATCGCGATCTGCGGCACGGGCATCGCGTCGGCGCGGCGCAGCGTGCCGTCGGGCGCGATCTCGTAGAGGATCAGCATGCCCTGGCTCGCACCGACGCCGAAGTTCCACACCGTGCCGTCGGGGTCCACCTTGGGATGCGCCGAGAAGGGCAGCCCCGCCAGGTCGGCGCGCCAGGCCCGCAGGCCGCGCGTGGCCAGCGTGGCGGGGTCGATGCGGGTGGCCGAGCCGCCCTCCCACAGGGCGAGCAGGTCGTCGCCCAGCGGCAGCACGCTGGTGTTCGCGACGTTCATGCCGTCGGGCGAGGCCGGCGGCTGCACGCCCGGCAGGATGGTGCCGAAGGCCTGCTCCAGCCGGTGCCCGTCGCGCACTTCGGCGACGCGCTTGGCCGTGGCGACGTAGCGGCCCTGGTGGCGCACCTCGGCGCCGTCGATGACGAAGCGCTGCACCATGCCGTCGCCGTCGAACCAGTGGTGGTAGCGCTGGCCGCCCAGGTCGTGCCCGGCCGGGCCCACGCGGTAGAGCGTGCCGGCGAGCGCATCCGGAAAGCGGCCGCGCACCGTGGCGGGCACCAGCGGCAGGTCGGTCGGCGGCGTGGCGAAGCCGATCTTCCACGGCGCCGTGGAGGCCTCGAACTGGGCCTGCCAGGTGTCGCTGCCGATGGCGGCGTCGGCGGCGCGCGCGGCCAGGGGCAGCGCGCCCAGCAGCGGCGCCGTGCCGGCCGCGGCCAGCCGGTGCAGGAGTTCGCGACGCTTCATGGCCGGCTCCTCAGCGCAGGTGGATGGTGATGCGCTGGTCCGCATCGAGCGGCACGGCGACGGCCTCGAAGTCCGGCGCGCCCCGGTCGCCGCGCGCGTCCCTGGAGAAGCCGTAGCGCTCCACGGGCAGGCCCAGCAGGTTGGTGTCGAGCTTGCCGTTGCCGTTCTCGTCGGCGAACACCTTGAGGGCGTAGCGGCCCGCCGGCAGGCCGACGAAGGCCAGTTGCGCGGCGCCCTCACGCAACGGCAGGCTCTGCGAGGCCATCGACTGGCCGGCGGCGTAGCGCTCGGCGCTGTCGTACACCGCCACGTAGAGCTGGGCCGGCCCGGCCGGGCCGTCGGCCACGCTCACCTGAAGATCGGCCGCGCCGGCGGCCAGCGGGCCGAGCAGGGCCGCGGAAAAGAGGATGGAAGGCAGTCGCATGGTGCAGGTCTCCAGTGGATGAAGACCGCACGATCCCGGACCCGGGCCGCGCCGGCCAGCGCGATGCGACGGAATGCGCCGGGCCGGGCGCCGGATGCGCCCTGCCTTCGCGAAAAAAAGGACTCGGTGCGCGCTCAGCCCTGGAGCTGCCGCTCCAGCGCATCGACGAACATCGCCGGCACGTCGAAGCCGGTCTGCTCGGTGATCTCCTGGAAGCAGGTGGGGCTGGTGACGTTGATCTCGGTGAGCGAGCCGCCGATGACGTCCAGCCCGATCAGCAGCAGCCCGCGGGCGGCGAGCACCGGGCCGATGGCGCGGGCGATCGTCCAGTCCTCGTCGGTCAGCGGCTGGGCCACGCCCTTGCCGCCGGCCGCCAGGTTGCCGCGCACCTCGCTGCCCTGCGGGATGCGCGCCAGGCTGAAGGGCACCGGCTCGCCGCCGATGACCAGCACGCGCTTGTCGCCCTGCACGATCTCGGGCACGAAGCGCTGCACCATGATGGTCTGCGCGCCGCCCTTGTTCAGCGTCTCGGTGATGGAGCCGAGGTTCAGCCCGTCCTCGCGCACGCGGAAGATGCCCATCCCGCCCATGCCGTCCAGCGGCTTGAGGATGATGTCGCCGTGCTCGGCGTGGAAGTCCTTCACCGCCTCCGGGCTGCGCGTGACCAGCGTGGGCGTGGTGAACTGCGGGAACTCCATCACCGCCAGCTTCTCCGGATGGTCGCGCAGCGAGCGCGGCCTGTTGATCACCGTGGCACCCTCGCGCTCGGCCTGCTCCAGCAGGTGCGTGGCGTAGATGTACTCGGCGTCGAAGGGCGGGTCCTTGCGCATCAGCACCGCGTCGAAGTCCTTCAGCGCGCGGGTCTCGACCAGGTCCTCCGTGTACCAGGCGTGCTTGTCGCCGGTCAGCGTGATCCGGCGCACGGTGGCCTTGACCACGTCGCCGGACTTCCACTGCAGGTCCTGCGGCAGGCAGGTGGCGATGCGGTGGCCGCGCCGCTGCGCCTCGCGCATCATCGAGAAGGTGGTGTCCTTGTAGATCTTGAAGTGGTCGAGCGGGTCGGCGACGAAGAGGAGGTTCATTTCGCAGGGGCCTCGTGAGCGTTTCTGGCGTGGTCGTTCGCGGTTTTCTGTTCCAGCGCGATCTTGCATCCGGGCGCGATGTCCTTGCCGGCCGGGGTTTTCTCGGCCGTGCGGCCCAACTGCTGCACCGCCAGCGCCGCCGCGCCGGCCACCACGCCCCAGAAGGCGGAGCCGATGCCGGCGATGACCACGCCCGAGAGCGTGACCAGGAAGGTGATCAGCGCCGCCTCTCGGTGCGACTCGTCACGCACCGCCGCCGCCAGCCCGCCGCCGATGGTCGACAGCAGCGCCAGCCCCGCGATGGCGGCGACCAGCTCCTTCGGGAAGGCGGTGAGCAGCCCGGTGACGGCCGCGCCGAACAGGCCGATCACGACATAGAGGGCGCCGCAGCACACGGCCGCCGTGTAGCGGCGGGCCGGGTCCTCGTGCGCCTCGCGCCCCATGCAGATGGCGGCGGTGATGGCGCTGAGGTTCAGCGCGTAGGCGCCGAAGGGCGCCAGCACCAGCGTCGCCACGCCGGTGAGCGTGATGAGCTTGCTGACAGGCATCTCGTAGCCGGCGGCGCGGATGGCCGCCACGCCCGGCAGGTTCTGCGAGGCCATCGTCACCACGAACAGCGGCAGCGCCAGGCTCACCGCCGCCTGCCAGGTGAAAGACGGCATCGTGAACACCGGCATCGCCAGCGTGAAGTGCACCGTACTCCAGGCCAGTTCGCCGCGCAGCGCCACGAAGACGGTCGCCACCCCCAGCGTCAGCGGCACGGCGTAGCGCGGCAGCAGCCGGCGGCCGAGGAGGTAGCTGGCCAGCATCAGCAGCACCAGCGGGAGCGCCGTCTGCGCCGCGGCGAAGGCCGCCAGCCCGAAGCGCGCCAGCACACCGGCCAGCAGCGCGGAGGCGATCGCCATCGGGATGCGGTTCATCACCCGCTCGAACCAGCCGGTGGCGCCGGCCAGCGTGATCAGCAGCGCGCAGACGATGAAGGCGCCCACCGCCTCGCCCATCGAATAGCCCACGCCCGCCGTCGCCAGCACCGCCGCGCCGGGCGTGCTCCAGGCGATCATCACCGGCTTCTTCAGCCACAGCGAGGGCAGCATCGACGCCAGCCCCATGCCGATGCCCAGCGCCCACATCCAGGAGGCGATGACCGCCGGCGTGGCGCCGAAGGCCTGCGCCGCCTGGAACACGATCGCCACCGAGCTGGTGAAGCCCACCAGCACCGCCACGAAGCCGGCGGTGAAGGCCGC
>NZ_JBIQNC010000302.1:0-4281 GCF_044462705.1 Xenophilus sp. | reverse complement strand
TGGCCACGCGGCTCTTGGGCGACAGCATCGCCACCAACCTGTTCCTGCTCGGCTTCGCCTATCAGCAGGGGCTGCTGCCGATCAGCGCCGCGGCCATCGAGAAGGCCATCGAGCTCAATGGCGTTGCCGCCAAGCTGAATCTGCAGGCCTTCCGCTGGGGCCGCCATGCGGTGCTAGAGCGTGAAGCAGTCGAGCAGCTGGCACGTCCGGCCGAGGTCGCGGAGCCAGCCTGCAAGACGCTGGAGGAGATCGTCGAGTGGCGCGTGGACTTCCTTACCCGTTACCAGAGCGCCGGGCTGGCGCGCCGCTATCGCCAGCTGGTCGAGCGTGTGCGCGAGGCCGATAGCGCCGATGACCTGGCGCTATCCAAGGCCGTCGCCCGCTACTACTTCAAGCTCCTGGCCTACAAGGACGAGTACGAGGTGGCGCGGCTGTACAGCGAGCCGGAGTTCCGCCAGCAGCTCGAGGCGCAGTTCGAGGGCGACTACCGGCTGCAGTTCCACCTCGCTCCGGCCTGGCTGGCCAAGCGTGACCCCGTCACCGGTGAGCCGCGCAAGCGCGAGCTGGGGCCATGGATGCTCAATGTGTTCGGTGTGCTGGCCAAGTTCCGCTTCCTGCGTGGCACGCCTCTGGACCCGTTCGGCTATGGCCACGACCGTCGCGTCGAACGCCAGTTGATCAGCGAATACGAGAAGACCGTGGACGAGCTGCTGGCTCAGCTCAAGCCGAGCAACTACCGCACCGCCGTGGCCATCGCCGCGCTGCCGGAACAGATCCGCGGCTACGGCCCGGTGAAGGAGCGTTCCATCGCCAAGGCCCGCCAGCAGGAGAAATTGCTGCGCGAGCAGCTGGCCAAGGGCGACGAAGTGCAGAGCGTGCGGTTGTTCCAGCCGGCGGCGTAAGAGGAGAAGCGCGGTCGCCACTGGGTGGCGTGCTCCAGGTGGGCACTGCACCGGCCCGCCACCCTGATCGCCAACGCCAGCTGCATACGCCGGGCCCATCTTCCCGGTGAAACCAGACAAGCAGGCCCTGTCCGTGACAGGCCACCAGACCAACAAGAACGAGGTAACCATATGTCCGTCTTCGCTCACCCCGACTTCGACCGCCACGAACAGCTGGTCTTCTGTCATGACCAGGCGTCGGGTCTGAAAGCCATCATCGCCATCCACGACACGCGCCTCGGTCCGGCGCTGGGTGGCTGCCGGATGTTTCCCTACGCCAGTGACGAGGACGCCCTGCGTGACGTGCTGCGGCTGTCGCGCGGGATGACGCTGAAATCCTCGCTGGCCGGGCTCAAGCTCGGCGGCGGCAAGGCAGTGATCATCGGCGATCCGCATACCGGCAAGAGCCAGGCGCTGCTGCATGCGATGGGCGACTTCGTCGATAGCCTCGGCGGGCGCTACATCACCGCCGCCGACTCCGGCACCGGCGATGCCGAAATGCAGGCCTTCGCCCAGCGCACCCGCCATGTGGTCGGCGCCACGCCACGCACCACGCTCGATGGCAGCATCGCCAGCGGCGACCCGTCGCCGTCCACCGCCTACGGCGTGTTCGTCGGCCTCAACGAAGCGGTGCGCCAGCGCCTCGGTCGCGATGATCTGGCCGGGCTGAAGGTGGCGATCCAGGGCGTCGGCCATGTCGGTCTGGGCCTGGCGCGGCACCTGAAGGCCGCCGGCGCCGAGCTGTGGGTGGCGGACATCTTCGATGCCAACGTCAAGCAGGCGATGGAGGAAGTAGGCGCCAACGTGGTGCGCCCGCAGGACATCTACGGTCTCGACGTAGACGTCTTCGCGCCCTGCGCCATGGGCGGCATCCTCAACGAGCAGACCCTGCAAGTGCTGCGTGCTCCGGTGATCGCCGGGGCGGCCAACAACCAGCTGGCCAGCGCCGAGATCGGCGTCGAACTGCAGCGGCGCAACCAGCTCTACGCGCCGGACTACGCGATCAACGCCGGCGGCATCATCGACGTCTACTACCAGCGCAACGGCGGTAGTGCCGCGCAGAGCGATGCCCATGTGAAAGCCATCGGCGACACCCTGCGCGAGATCTTCACCCGCGCCGCTGCCAGCGGCGAGCCGACCTCGGTGATCGCCGACCGCCTGGCGCTGGAGCGCTTGCACGCCGGCGGCGTACCGCAGGCCGAGGCGCTCAAGCGCCAGGCTTCATGAGGCTTGACGGCCGGTCGCCTGAGGGGGCCGGTCTTCACTGAGCGGGGCGGCCGGCTCTGATCGCCAGCGCCGTGCCCGTTCCGTTCGCTCGTACCATCCCTGACAAAAACAACAAGCAGGAATCCGCAATGACCGATAAAACCAGCCTCGCGGCCGGCACCTTCGCCGGCGCGCGCGCACGCATCCAGGACAACGCCTGCCGAGGCCTGTGGTCTTCGCGCTGGGTGTTCTTCCTCGCCGCCACCGGTTCGGCGGTGGGCCTGGGCAATATCTGGAAATTCCCCTATGTGACCGGGCAGAACGGCGGCGGCGCCTTCGTGCTGGTCTACCTCGCCTGCATTCTCCTGATCGGCATTCCGCTGCTGATGGCCGAGGTGATGATCGGCCGTCGCGGCCGGGCGAACCCCGATGGCGCCGTGGCGCGGTTGGCGCGCGAAGCCGGGGCCAGTTCACGCTGGCGCGTGGTGGGCTGGCTCGGCGGGCTGACCGGCTTCCTGATCCTGAGTTTCTATCTGGTGGTGGCCGGCTGGGCGCTGGCCTATGTGCCGGCGACCTTCAGCGGCGGCTTCGCCGGGGTCAGCGGCGAGGCCAGTGGCGAGCTGTTCGGCGCGTTGTTGGCGGACCCGCTGCGCCTGGTGGTCTGTGCCACGCTGGTGCTGGCGGCGACCATGCTGATCGTCGGCTTCGGTGTGCGCGGTGGGCTGGAGCGTTCGCTGCGTTTTCTGATGCCCGGGCTGTTCGTGCTGATGCTGGTGCTGGTGGTTTACGCCGCCATCGAAGGTGAATTCGCCCAGGCGCTGCAGTTTCTCTTCGTGCCGGACTTCTCCGCGCTGACCGCGCAGAGCGTGCTGGTCGCCCTCGGTCATGCCTTCTTCACCCTGAGCCTGGGCTGCGGCGCGATGATGGTCTACGGCTCCTATCTGCCGGAAGGCACCTCCATCGCCAAGACCTCGATTCTGGTAGCGCTGGCCGATACCGCGGTGGCCCTGCTGGCCGGTCTGGCGATCTTCCCGCTGGTGTTCGGCAACGCCCTGGAGCCCGGCGCCGGGCCGGGGCTGATCTTCGTCACCCTGCCGATGGCCTTCGGCCAGATGCCGCTGGGGCAGGTCGTGGGCGGGCTGTTCTTCGTGATGCTGGTGATCGCCGCACTGACGTCGGCCATTTCGCTCTCCGAGCCGAGCATCGCCTGGCTCACCGAGCGCTTCCGCATCAGCCGGACCAAGGCCGTGCTGGGCAGCGGCCTGGTGCTCTGGCTGCTGAGCCTGGGCAGTGTGTTCTCGTTCAACCACTGGGCCGACTACCAGCTGTTCGGCAAGACCTTCTTCGACACCCTGGACTACCTGACCACCAATTGGCTGATGCCGCTGGGCGGGCTGGGTACGGTGCTGTTCACCGGCTGGGTGCTGCAGCGCCAGGTGGTCAGCGAGGCCATCGGCATTCGCAACGCCGCGCTGTTCCAGGCCTGGTGGAACCTGCTGCGCTACGGCACGCCGGTGGCCATCGTGCTGGTGTTCCTCAACCTGATCGGGTTGATCTGACGGAATCGTGAATCCGGGTGCGACGGCTTGGCCATTGCCTCCTGGGGAAGCAGTGAAGGGATGTCCCTTTGGTGGGCTGAGTCCACTCCATGCCAGGCGCAGGCCCTTAAGCGGGACCCGCCTTGCGAAGGGTGGACCTCGGTCCACCTTTTTTTTGCGCGACACCGACCATGCGAGTACATGTGCGGCAGCTTGTCGCACCAGGCTGTCAGCTTTTCGTTACGCCTGGCAAGCCGCTGGGCCAGGCTTTTCAGCGAAAAAGGCGCTGTAAGGAAAACCTGACAGTCATCCGCACGCTCGCCGCTTGCCGTGCCCGTAAACAGCATTGTTCGCCGCCCTGGCCTGGGGTGTGATGGGCCCAGCCAAAGCCGTGCGACGGCAATCCTCACAACAATAATCAGGAGGCGATATGAACGCCGTGAACAAGATCGAGCAGCACAATCCCATCGGCACCGACGGTTTCGAGTTCGTCGAATTCACCGCGCCGAATGCCGAAGGCATCGAACAGCTGCGCACGCTTTTCACCCAGATGGGCTTTACCGAAACCGCCAAGCACCGCTCCAAGGAGGTCTGGC
>NZ_JBIQNC010000301.1:0-4283 GCF_044462705.1 Xenophilus sp. | reverse complement strand
CTGGCCGGCGCGCTGGGCCTGCCGCTCATCGAGGGCGACGCCTTCCATCCGCAGGACAACATCCGCAAGATGCGAAGCGGCCTGCCGCTGGACGACGCCGACCGCGCCGGCTGGCTGGACTGCCTGGCCCGCGAGCTGGCGGCGCACCCCGGCGGCGCGGTGCTGAGCTGCTCGGCCCTCAAGCGCGCCTACCGCGAGCGCCTGCGCGCCGCCGTGCCGCGGCTGCGCTTCGTCTTCCTGGAGATCGGCCGCGAGGAGGCCCGTGCCCGCGTGCAGGCGAGGGCGCCGGCCCACATCTTTCCCGCCAGCCTGGTGGACAGCCAGTTCGAGGCGCTCGAATCGCCCGTGGGCGAGCCCGACGTGCTGGCCGTGCCGGCCGCGGCGCCGCTGCCGCAGCTGCGCGCGCAGGCGCTGGCCTGGCTGGGCGCCTGACCCGCCGGGGCGCCGCCCGCAAGACCGCGCCAGCGTATCGCCGCGCGGGCCTGCCGGTATGCGCCGCGTCGCGCTTCATTGGTAGGATGAATACGCCTGCCGCCCACTCCCGGGCGGCATTGCCAGCCATCGCCCCGCGCCCCATGACAAAGACCCACCCCACGCTGCTCGCCGTCACCGAGCGCATCCGCGAGCGCAGCCGCCCCTCGCGCGAGCCCTACCTCCAGCGCGTCGCCGAGATGCGCACGCGCCAGCGCGGCTCCGACCGCATGGGCTGCGCCAATGTGGCGCATGCCGTGGCCGGCATCCCGGCCAGCGACAAGTTCAAGGTGGTCACCGAGCGCGCGCCCAACATCGCCGTCGTCACCGCCTACAACGACATGCTCTCGGCGCACGCGCCCTTCCAGCACTACCCCGACGTCATCAAGCACGAGGCGCGCCGCCTGGGCGCCACCGCGCAGGTGGCCGGCGGCGTGCCCGCCATGTGCGACGGCGTGACGCAGGGCACGCCGGGCATGGAGCTGAGCCTGTTCAGCCGCGACGTGATCGCGATGGGCACGGCGGTGGCGCTCACGCACGACATGTTCGACGCCGCGCTGCTGCTGGGCATCTGCGACAAGATCGTGCCGGGCCTGCTGATCGGCGCGCTGCACTTCGGCCACCTGCCGATGGTCTTCGTGCCCGGCGGGCCGATGCCCTCGGGCCTCTCGAACAGCGCCAAGGCCAAGGTGCGCGAGCAGGCGGCGCAGGGCCTGGTCGGCCGCGAGGGCCTGCTCGACGCCGAGATGAAGGCCTACCACGCCCCCGGCACCTGCACCTTCTACGGCACCGCCAACAGCAACCAGATGCTGATGGAGGCGATGGGCCTGCACGTGCCGGGCACCGCCTTCGTCCAGCCGGGCGACGCGATGCGCGAGGCGCTCACGCGCGAGGCGGTGCGCACGGTGCTGGGGCAGGGCACGCCGATGAGCGGCGTCACGCCGCAGGAGCGCTATCCCGTGCCGCCCATCGGCCAGTTGGTCGACGAGCGCTGCATCGTCAACGCCATGGCGGCGCTGCTGGCCACCGGCGGCTCCACCAACCACCTGATCCACTGGGTCGCGGTGGCGCGCGCGGCCGGCATCGTGATCGACTGGGACGACTTCTCGCGCCTGTCGGAGGTGGTGCCGCTGCTCACCCGCGTGTACCCCAACGGCACGGCCGACGTGAACGAGTTCCAGGCCGCCGGCGGCCCGGGCTTCGTCATCGGCGAGCTGCTGAGCGCGGGGCTGATGCACGGCGACGTGCTCACCGTGCGCCCCGGCGGCATCGGCGAGTGGGCGCACATCCCGGCGATGCGCGGCGAGCCCTCGGCCGAGGGCGTGCTGCACTGGGAGAGCGCGCTGCCCTCGCGTAACCTCCACGTCGCGCGGCCCGCGGCCGAGCCCTTCAGCGCCACCGGCGGCCTGAAGCTGCTCACCGGCAACCTCGGGCGCAGCGTCATCAAGGTGTCCTCCGTGCCCGACGACCGGCATGTCGTCGAGGCGCCGGCGCGCGTGTTCGATTCGCAGGGCGCGCTGCAGAAGGCCTTTGCCGCCGGCGAGCTGGAGCGCGACGTGGTCTGCGTGGTGCGTTGGCAGGGCCCGCAGGCCAACGGCATGCCCGAGCTGCACAAGCTCACGCCGCCGCTGTCGGTGCTGCAGGGCAAGGGCTTCAAGGTGGCGCTGGTGACCGACGGGCGCATGAGCGGCGCCTCCGGCAAGGTGCCGGCCGCCATCCACCTCTCGCCCGAGGCGGCCGACGGCGGCCCGCTGGCGAAGGTGCGCGACGGCGATCTGATCCGCCTCGACGCCGTGGCCGGTACGCTCGAGGCCCTGGTGCCCAAGGACGAGTGGGACGCCCGCCCGCTGGCGACAATGACCGACGCGCAGCGCGAGGAGGACGGCCACGGCCTCGGCCGCGAACTCTTCGCCGGCATGCGGCGCAACGCAACGACTGCTGAACAAGGAGCCTGCACATGGCTGTGAACCCCGACGCCCCCTCGACCGAGCTCACCGCGCTGGACGTGATGCGCGACGCGCCCGTCGTCCCCGTGATCGTGCTGCACGACGTGGGCGACGCCGTGCCGCTGGCGCGCGCGCTGGTGGCCGGCGGCATCCGCATGCTGGAGGTGACGCTGCGCACGCGCGAGGCGCTGGAATGCATCGAGGCCATCGCCAAGGAGGTGCCCGAGGCGGTGCCCGGCGCCGGCACCATCCGCAGCGCGGCCGACGCGCAGGCCTCGGCCCTGGCCGGCGCGCGCTTCGGCGTCAGCCCCGGCTACACGCGCGCCGTCGGCAAGGCCTGCCACGACCTGGGCCTGCCGCTCCTGCCCGGCGTCGCCACCGGCAGCGAGATCATGCTGGCGCAGGAGGACGGCTACACCGAGCTGAAGTTCTTCCCCGCCGTCCAGGCCGGCGGCGTGCCGATGCTCAAGGCCTGGCAGGGCCCCTTCGGCGACGTGAAGTTCTGCCCCACCGGCGGCGTGCACGCCGGCAACGCGCACGAGTTCCTGGCGCTGCCCAACGTGGCCTGCGTGGGCGGCTCGTGGATCGTGCCGACCGACGCGATCGCGGCCAAGGACTGGGGCCGCATCGAGGCGCTGGCGCGCGAGGCGTCGGCGCTGGCGCGATGATCGCTGCCGTGGCGCCGGCTGCCTTCGAGCCCGGCGCGCTGAAGGTCGTCGCCTTCGACGTCTTCGGCACCGTGGTGGACTGGCACGGCGGCATCGCCGCCGAAGTGCGCCGCATGCTGCCCGGCGTGGACGCCGAGGCTTTCGCGTTCGCCTGGCGCGCCGGCTACCAGCCCGCCATGCGCGGCGTGATGGAGCGCATGGCGGCGGGCGAGGGCGGCTTCACCCTCATCGACGAACTGCACCGCGGCATCCTCGAGACCGTGCTGCGCGACTTCGACGTGGCCGACCGGCTCGACGCCGAGGCGCGGCGCGAACTCAACCTCGCCTGGCACCGCCTGCCGCCCTGGCCCGATGCGGCCGAGGGCCTGGCGCGGCTCCGGCGCCGGTACACGGTCTGCACGCTCTCGAACGGCAACATCGGCCTGCTGACCGAGATGGCCAAGCGCGGCGGCCTGCCCTGGGACTGCATCCTCTCGGCCGAGGTGTTCAAGGCCTACAAGCCCGATCCGCGCACCTACCTGGGCGTGGCCGCGGTCTTCGACGTGGCGCCCAGCCAGGTGATGCTGGCGGCCGCGCACCACGACGACCTGGCCGCCGCGCGCGTGTGCGGCCTGGCCACCGCCTACATCGAGCGGCCGCTGGAATTCGGCGCCGCGAAGCCGAAGGACGTCTCGCCGCAGCCGGGCAACGACCTGCACGTGCAGGACATCGGCGCGCTGGCCGATGCGCTGGGCTGCTGACGGCACCCACAAGGAGAACGCACCGATGAAAGACCTCGCCGGCCTGCAGACGCTGCTGCAGCCCCTGTTCCCCGGCCTGATGGGCGTGACGCTGCTGGAGGCCGCGCCCGAGCGCATCGTGGCGGAGATGGCGGTGCGGCCCGACCTGTGCACCTCCGGCGGCATCCTGCACGGCGGCGCCTACATGGCCTTCGCCGACACGCTGGGCGCGGTGGGTACGGTGGTGAACCTGGCGGCCGGCCAGCGCACCACCACCACCGATTCGAGCACCAAGTTCATCGCCGGTGCGAAGGTCGGCACGCGCGTGCGCGGCGAGAGCATCGCGCTGCACCGCGGACGCACCACCCACGTCTGGCAGACCACGATCACCAATGCCGAGGGGCGGCTGTGCGCGGTGGTGACGCAGACGCAGCTGATCCTGGGCGCGCCGGCCTGAGCCGGCCCTGCCGCATGGCGCC
>NZ_JBIQNC010000300.1:0-4296 GCF_044462705.1 Xenophilus sp. | reverse complement strand
GTTTGCGCGGCGGCGGCGGCGCCGATGCGCTCGATGGCCATCATGACGGCCAGGACAGGCACCGCCGTGCACAGGGTGGCGTTGAGCACCGACAGCCAGATCACCTCCGGCGCCACGGCCAGCACCGTGCCGGCCGGCCGCAGCAGCAGGTACTGGACGATGCACAGCACGCAGGCCACGCCGGTGGCCAGCCCCACCAGGCGCAACGAGCCCAGGCGCCGGACGAACTCGCCGCTCCACACCATGTAGACGGCATAGCTCACGGCGCTGAGGAAGACCAGCAGCGCGCCCCACGCCGCCGCGCCGCCCTGGCCGATCTGCACCTCGTGGCCGAAGACCAGCAGCACGCCCGCGTAGCTGACGGCCATGCCGAGCATCTGGCCCGCGCGCACGCGCCGGCGGTAGGCCAGCCAGCCGAACAGGATGACCAGCGTGGGGTTGAGGTACAGGATCAGCCGCTCCAGGCTGGCCGTGACGTAGGCCAGCCCGGCGAAGTCCAGGAAGCTGGCCAGGTAGTAGCCGGTGAAGCCCAGGCCCAGCACGCCGAACCAGTCGCGCCGCGTGAGCGCCGGCCTGCCGCGCCCCGCCCACCACGCCATGACGGCGAACAGGGGCAGCGCGAACAGCATGCGCAGCATGATGAGCGTCACCGCGTCCACGCCGTAGCGGTAGGCGAGCTTGACGATGATGGCCTTGCCGCTGAAGGCGATGGCGCCGAAGCAGGCCAGCAGCAGGCCGGCCGCAGTCGATGCCCTGGCCGGCGGCGGGGCGGCGGTGGACGTCGTCGCGGGCACCCGTCCTCGCTCAGAAGCCGGCGGCCAGGCCGTCGCGGCGCGGGTCGCTGGCGGCCTGGTAGCCCTCCACCGCCGGGTCGCCCATGCGCCAGATGAACTGGCCGGCGCCGAAGTCCTGGTAGGAGTCCTGGATCACCTCGACCTCGTGGCCGAGGTCGACCAGGCCCTGCACCGTCCGCGGGTCCATCGCCGCCTCGGCGTTGATCGCCCGGCCGGCGTTGAAGCGCCAGCGCGGCGCGTCGCAGGCGGCCTGCGGCGCCTGGTGGTAGTCGAGCATGCGCACCAGGGTCTGCATGTGGCCCTGCGGCTGCATGTTGGCGCCCATCACGCCGAAGCTCATCACGGGCTGGCCGTCCTTCGTGAGGAAGCCGGGGATGATGGTGTGGAAGGGCCGCTTGCCCGGCGCCACCCGGTTGGGGTGGCCCTCGGCGAGGCTGAAGGCGTGGCCGCGGTTGTGCAGGCTGATGCCGAAGCCGGGCTCCACGCAGCCGGAGCCGAAGCCCATGTAGTTGCTCTGGATGAAGCTGACCATCATGCCGCTCTCGTCGGCCGCGGTGAGGTAGATGGTGCCGCCCTTGACGGGGTTGCCGGGCTTGAATTCCTGCGCGCGCTTCACGTCGATGAGTCTGGCACGGCTGGCGAGGTACGAGTCATCGAGCATCTGCTCGGGGGTCACCTCCATCGACGATGGCTCGGCCACGTAGCGGTACACGTCGGCGAAGGCCAGCTTCATCGCCTCGATCTGCAGGTGCTGCGAAGCCACCGAGTCGACCGGCAGCGCGGCCACGTCGAAGTGCGAGAGGATGCCCAGCGCGATCAGCGCCGCGATGCCCTGGCCGTTGGGCGGGATCTCGTGCAGCGTGTAGCCGCGGTAGCTCTTGCTCACGGGCGTGACCCACTCGGGCTGCCAGGCCGCCAGGTCGGCGGCCGTGAGGCTGCCGCCGTGGGCGGCGGCGAACTTCGCGATCGCCGCCGCGATCTCGCCGCGGTAGAAGGCTTCGCCCCTGGTCTCGCCGATGGCCCTGAGCGCCCGCGCCGCCGCCGGGAAGCGGAACAGCTCGCCCACCTCGGGCGCGCGGCCCCAGGGCAGGAAGGTCCCGGCGAAGCCCGGCGCGTCCTTCAGCAGCGGCGTGGCGGCGGCCCACTTCTGCCGCACCACCGGCGGCACGAGGTAGCCGCGCTCGGCGATCTCGACGGCCGGGGCCATCAGGTCGGCGAAGGGCAGCCTGCCGAAGCGCTCCGACAGCGCGGCCCAGGCGCCCACCGCGCCGGGCACCGTCACCGCGTCGATGCCGCGCAGCGGCGGATGCTGCGCGTCGTTGCCGTACTTGCGCCGGAAGTAATCGGGCGTCCAGGCCGCAGGGGCCGGGCCGGAGCTGTTCAGCCCGTGCAGTTGCCGGCCGTCCCACAGGATGCAGAAGGCGTCGCCGCCCAGGCCGTTGCTCACGGGCTCCACCAGCGTCATCGCCGCGGCGGCGGCCACCGCCGCGTCCACTGCGTTGCCGCCCTGGTGCAGGATGCGCAGGCCGGCCTGCGCGGCCAGCGGGTGCGAGGTGGAGACGACGTTGCGCGCGAACACCGGGATGCGCGTGGAGGTGTAGGGGTTGGCGTGGTCGAAGTGCTTCATGGCTGCTGCTCGGACAGGGGAAAGGGCCGGGGGGTGATCACTCGTTGACGATCTTGCGCAGGGCGATGATCTTCTTCCATTTGGCCGCGTCCTGCGCCACCAGGGCGGCGAACTGCGCCGGCGTGCCGGTGGCGGGCTCGATGCCCAGCTTGCCCAGCTTGTCGCGCAGTTCGGGATCGCTCACCGCCTGGTTGGCGGCCGCGTTCACGCGCGCCACCAGGTCGGCCGGCAGGCCCCTGGGCCCGAACAGGCCGAACCAGGTGGTCGACTCGAAGCCGGGCAGCGTGTCGGCCACCGGCGGCAGGTCGGGCGCCAGCGGGCTGCGCTGCGGCGAGGTGACGGCCAGCGCTCGCAGCCGCCCGTCGCGCACGAAGGGCAGGCCGGTGGGCAGCGCGTCGAACAGCAGGTCCACCTTGCCGCTCATCAGGTCGGGCATGGCCAGCGCCGTGCCCTTGTAGGGGATGTGCGTGACGAACACGCCCGCCATCGACTTGAACAGTTCCGCCGTGAGCTGGACGATGGTGCCCGGCCCGCTGGAGGCGTAGTTGAGCTTGCCGGGGTTCTTCTTCGCGTAGTCGATCCATTCGCGCACGCTCTTCGCGGGCGAGTCGTTGGGCACCAGCATGATGCTGGGCGCGTCGCCCACGTGGCCGATGGGCGTGAAGTCGCGCACCGTGTCGTAGGGCAGCTTGTTGATCGACGGCCCGATCGAATGGGTGCTGGTGGTGGCCAGCAGCAGCGTGTAGCCGTCGGCCGGCGCCTTGGCGGCCAGGTCCGAGCCGATGGCGCCGCCGGCGCCGGGCTTGTTGTCCACCACCACCGCCGCGCCCAGCTTCTCGCTCATCTTCTGCGACAGGGTGCGCGCGAACAGGTCGGTCGCGCCGCCGGCCGGGAAGGGCACGATCAGGCGAATCGGCTTGCCCGGGTACGTCTGCGCGAAGGCGCGGGAAGCGGGAAGCAGGTTGGCCGCGGCGGCGGCCAGCATCAGGTGTCTGCGTTGCATGGATGTCTCGGGTGAAGGCGCCGGCACGGCGGAAAGCGCCGCGGCCCTCCTGCGCGCGGCGCTGTCGCGGCCGATTGGAACCGGAGCCCCCGCGCGAAGGAAATGGATTTATCTGATGAATCCATGATTTCCACGCATTGATCCCGTGCGCGCCCGAGGCGCCGCGCCAAAGAAAAACGGCACCCGAAGGTGCCGTTGCGTGGCTCGCGGCGCGGCGGCCGAACGGCTGCCGCGCTCGCAGGCCCGTCATTCCTCCACGAAGGCTTCCTCGCGTTTGGACTTCACCGCCGGCAGCAGCACGATCACGATCATCAGGGCCGAGGCGATCAGCAGCCCCGCCGAGATCGGCCGCGTGACCAGCACCGACCAGTCGCCGCGCGAGAGCAGCAGCGCGCGGCGCAGGTTCTCCTCCATCATCGGCCCGAGGATGAAGCCCAGCATCAGCGGCGCGGGTTCGCAGCCCAGCTTGATGAAGCCGTAGCCGATCACGCCGAAGATGGCGACCATCCAGATGTCCCAGGTGTTGTTGTTGGTGGAGTACACGCCGATCGCGCAGAACAGCACGATGGCGGGGAACAGCCACCTGTAGGGGATGGTCAGCAGCTTGATCCACATGCCGATCATCGGCAGGTTCAGGATGATCAGCATCAGGTTGCCGACCCACATCGAGGCGATCAGGCCCCAGAACAGGTCCGGGTTGCTGGTCATCACCTGCGGGCCGGGCTGGATGTTGTGGATGGTCATCGCGCCGACCATCAGGGCCATCACCGGGTTGGGCGGGATGCCCAGCGTCAGCATCGGGATGAAGGAGGTCTGCGCGCCGGCGTTGTTGGCCGACTCGGGGCCGGCCACGCCGCGGATGTTGCCCTTGC
>NZ_JBIQNC010000299.1:0-4330 GCF_044462705.1 Xenophilus sp. | reverse complement strand
TGCGCGGCGGTGAGTCAACCCGTTCAGCGGTCACGGCCGGCCTTACTGCCTTGACAACTGAAGTTTGAACCAACTGAGACATATAAGGAGACAGCATGAGCTACCGCAAACTCGTCCTCGGGTTGGCGCTGGGTGCCTGCGCGCTCGCGCCGGCCCTCGCCCAGCAGATGACCCGCATCGTCGTCCCCTTCGCCGCGGGCGGGGGCACCGACCAGTACTGCCGCATCCTGGCGCAGGAGCTGAACAGGCAGGGGCTGAACGTCATCATCGAGAACAAGCCCGGCGCCAGCGGCATCGTCGCGGCCGACCACGTGGCGCGCGCCAGGCCGGACGGGCAGACCGTCCTCGTCTCGTCCCTGGGCATCCTGGCCAACAACAGCGTGCTCTACGACAAGCTGCCCTACGACCCAGCGAAGGACTTCGCCTCCGTCACGCAGATCGCCTACCAGCCGGCCATCGTCGTCGGCCGCACCGACCTGCCCTACAGGAACATCCGGGAGATGGTGGACTACGCCAAGGCCCACCCCGGCAAGATCAACCGCGGCTCGCCCGGCGCCGCCATCCTGACCAACCTCGCCCCGATCGCCTTCGAGAAGGAACAGGGCTTCAGCACCCTGCACATCCCCTTCAACGGCGACGCGCCCGCGCTGCAGGCGCTGCTGGGCCGCCAGATCGACATCCACGGCACGTCCATCACGGGCTCGCTGCCCTACGTCAAGTCGGGCAAGCTGCGCGTGCTCGGCGTCATGGATTCGCAGCGCCTGCCGCAGGTGCCCGACGCGCCCACCTTCAAGGAGCAGGGCTTCGACATGGTGGCCACGCTGTGGTATTCGCTGTCGGTGCCGGCCGGCACGCCGCGGCCGGTGATCGACCGGCTGAACAAGGCCGTGAACAAGGTGATCGCCGACCCGGCCTTCGTGGAGCGGGCCCGCGCGATCGGCATGGAGCCGCGCGGCAGCACGCCCGAGGAGCTGGACCGGTTCGTGCAGGTGGAGGCCGACCGGTGGCTGCCCATCCTGCGCAGCCTGGACCCGCCCAAGCAGTCGCACTGAGCGGGCCGCCGGCCCGGATGCAGCCGCCCCTTGCAGGGCGGCTTTCTTATTTGACGACGTTGCGGCGGCTCAGGGCCTCGAGGTCGCCTTCGCCGATGTCCAGCAGCTCGCGCAGCACCTCGGCCGTGTGCTGCCCCAGGTGCGGCGGCGGGTGGCGCACGTCCGAGCGCGCGCCGTCGATGACGTAGGGCGGCGCGTGGACGGCCTGGGGCCCGGCCTCGTCGTCCTCGTAGCGGTGCCAGACCTGCGTCTGCGCGGTGCGCTCGGACTGCAGCGCCTCGTACAGCCCCAGCACCTCGCCGCAGGGGATGCCGCAGCGGTTCATGCGCGCGATCAGCTCGGCGCGCGTGAACTGCCGGACCTTGCCGAGCAGCACGGGCAGCAGCGCGTGCCGGTGCTTCGAGCGCCCGGTGTTGGTCGCGAACTTCGGATCGGCGGCCAGCCCGGGGCTGTCGATCACCTCCTCGCAGAACTTCCTGAACTGACCGTTGTTGCCCACCGCGATCACGAGCGGCCCGTCCGCCGCGTCGAACACGCCGTAGGGCACGATCGACGGGTGCGAGTTGCCGAACTTCGCGGGGTCGCCCTGCTGAAGCCAGGCGGTGAGCCCGTAGTAGGAGGTGATCATCATCCCGCTGTCGTACAGCGACATCTGGATGTGCCGGCCCTCGCCGGTGCGCGTGCGCTCGTACAGCACCGCAAGGATGGCCTGCGCTGCGTACATGCCGGTGAACATGTCGACGGCGGCGATGCCGAACTTCAGCGGGCCCTGGCCTTCCTCGCCGTTCATGGCCATCAGGCCGGTCTCGCCCTGGATCACGAGGTCGTAGCCGGGCCGGGCCTTCTCCTGGCTCAGCACCGAGTAGCCCGAGATCGAGCAGTAGACGATCTTCGGGTTCAGCGCGCGCAGGTCCTCGTAGCCCAGCCCCATCTTCTGCGCGCCGCCGTACTTGAAGTTCTGGATGACGACGTCGCACTGCTGCGCCAGCCGGCGCACCAGCGCCTGCCCGTCCGCGTCCTGCAGGTCGACGCAGATCGAGCGCTTGTTGCGGTTGCAGCTGTTGAAGTAGGAGGTGTTGTGGCGGCCGATGCGCGTGCCCCAGTCGCGCGTGTCGTCGCCGCGCTCGGGGTGCTCGACCTTGATGACGTCGGCGCCGAGGTCGGCCAGCGCCATGCCGCACAGCGGCCCGGCCATCACGCGGGACAGGTCCAGCACGCGCACGCCGGCCAGGGGTTGCAGGGGAGATCGGTTCATGTCGTCGGCTCGCGCGTCGTGTCGTCCCGCATGGGCGACGACGACGCGCCGCCGCCGGCCCGCGGGACGGTGCGCTCGCAGTCTAGGGACGCGGCCGCCCTGCAGATGTGCAGGGCGTGCAACGGTGCTTTGCAGGTTCCGGCGCGCGCTACAGCACGCCGCGCTCGTGCAGCGCCGCGATCTCGCCCGCGTCCAGGCCCAGTTCGGCCAGCACCTCGTCGGTGTGCTGGCCCAGCGCCGGGGGCGCGCGGCGCAGCACCGGCGGCGTGGCCGACAGGCGCAGCGGGCTGGCCACGCCGGTGATGGCGGCGATGCCGTCGCCGGCCTCGCGCGGCAGCGTGACGGCCAGGCCGCGCGCCTTCACCTGCGCGTCGGCGAAGGCCTGGCCGATGTCGTTGATGGGGCCGCAGGGCACGGCCTTGTCTTCCAGCAGCGCGATCCACTCGGCGGTGGTGCGAGTGCGGGTGACGGTCTCCATCAGCGGGATCAGCGCGTCGCGGTGCTTCACGCGCAGGCTGTTGCTGGCGAAGCGCTCGTCGGCCGCCCATTCGGGTTTGCCGGCGGCCTCGCAGAAGCGCGCGAACTGGCCGTTGTTGCCGATGGCCAGCAGCATGGCGCCGTCCTGCGTCGGGAAGTCCTGGTAGGGCGCCAGGCTGGGGTGCGTGTTGCCCTGGCGCTGCGGCGGCGCGCCGGTGTTGAGGAAGGCGCTGGCCTGGTTGGCGAGGATGGCCATGCCCACGTCCAGCAGCGCCATGTCGATGTGCTGGCCCTGCCCGGTCTGGTCGCGCACGCGCAGCGCCGCGAGGATGGCGGTGGCGGCATAGCAGCCGGTGAACAGGTCGGTGAGCGCCACGCCCACGCGCAGCGGGCCGCCGCCGGGCTCGGCGTCGGGCCGGCCGGTGATGCTCATCATGCCGGTCATGGCCTGGATCATCAGGTCGTAGCCGGCGCGCTCGGCGTACGGGCCGTCGTGGCCGAAGCCGGTGACGCTGCAGTACACCAGGCGCGGGTTGATGGCGCGCAGGCTCCGGTGGTCCAGGCCGTACTGCGCCAGGCCGCCGGTCTTGAAGTTCTCCACCACCACGTCGGCCTGCTGCGCCATCCGCTGCAGGAGCTGCCGGCCCTCGGGCGTGGCCATGTCCACCGTCACGCTGCGCTTGTTGCGGTTGCAGGCGGTGAAGTAGGTGGACTGCGCGGTGTCGCGGCCCTCGGCGTCCTTCAGGAAGGGCGGCCCCCAGGTGCGCGTGTCGTCGCCCGTGCCCGGGCGCTCGATCTTGATCACGTCGGCGCCCAGGTCCGCCAGGATCTGGGTGCACCACGGGCCCGCGAGCACGCGGGAGAGGTCCAGGACCTGGATGCCGTCGAGGGATGCAATGGGCGCGTTTGTCATGTGAGGAAGTCCGGTCCTTCTTTTGGATCGACTCGCCGGCGAGGCCGTGGGCCCATGCCAGGGCACCCGTGGAACCGGCTTTGCCGGGCCACCGGGTGCGCCCCCTTCGCGAAGCAGAAGGGGGAGCCGCGAAGCGGCATGGGGGTTGTCAGCTGAATGCCGCGATGCCGGTGATCGCGCGGCCCAGGATCAGCGCATGCACGTCGTGCGTGCCCTCGTAGGTGTTGACCACCTCCAGGTTGACCAGGTGGCGCGCCACGCCGAACTCGTCGCTGATGCCGTTGCCGCCCATCATGTCGCGTGCCATGCGGGCGATGTCCAGCGACTTGCCGCAGTTGTTGCGCTTCATGATGGAGGTGATCTCCACCGCGGCGATGCCCTCGTCCTTCATGCGGCCCAGGCGCAGGCTGCCCTGCAGGCCCAGCGTGATCTCGGTCTGCATGTCGGCCAGCTTCTTCTGGATGAGCTGGTTGGCGGCCAGCGGGCGGCCGAACTGCTTGCGGTCCAGCACGTACTGGCGGGCGCGGTGCCAGCAGTCTTCGGCCGCGCCCAGCGCGCCCCAGCTGATGCCGTAGCGCGCGCTGTTCAGGCAGGTGAAGGGACCCTTCAGGCCCTGCACCTCGGGGAAGGCGT
>NZ_JBIQNC010000298.1:0-4370 GCF_044462705.1 Xenophilus sp. | reverse complement strand
TCGTTCGCCATCTCGCCCTGCTGCGCCAGCAGCGCCTTGAGCGGGCCCGGGTTGGGCTCGGCGAAGAGGGCGTCCACCAGCGGCTGCAGGGGCTGCCACAGCCGGCGCGCCTCGGCCAGGCGGCCTTCGCGCAGCAGCGCGACCATGCGGGCCCAGCGCGCCGTGTGCAGGTGCGCGCTGGCCGCGATGGCGCCCGCGCCGCCTTCGGCCAGCGTGGCGAAGACCTGCGCGTCCTCGCCCGCCAGCACCTGCAGGCGCCCGTCGGCGATCAGGGCGCGGGTCTTGCCGGCATCGCCGCCGCAGTCCTTCACCGCCACGATGCGCGGGTGCGCCGCGAGGGCCAGCAGCGTTTCGGGCGCGATCGTGACGCCCGTGCGGTAGGGGATGTCGTAGAGCAGCACCGGCACGGCGCTCGCGTCGGCGATGGCCTCGAACCAGGCCAGCAGGCCGGCCTGCGAGGGACGGATGTAGCTCGGCGCGGACACCAGCAGGCCGGCCACGCGGTCCGGGCCGAAGCGGCGCACGCGCTCGAGCATCCGGCCCAGGTGCTGGCCGGACAGGCCCATGATGCGGGGCACGGCGGGCGCGGCTGCCGCCACCGTCTCGAGCACGGCGGCCTGCTCCGTCTCGTCCAGCGCGGCCGCTTCGCCGGTGGAGCCGCAGACCACGAGGCCCGCGATGCCCTGCGGGGCGAGCCGCCGGCACAGGGCAGCGAGGGCGCCGTGATCGACCTGGCCGCCGCGCAGGGGCGTGACCAGCGGGATCCAGAGGCCGGAGAAGTCGGCCGGGGAGGATGGGAGGGACATGTCGGGGTTCCTTTGCAAAGACGCATCACGATGACCGATGGGGGACCATCGGCGGACGGGCGCAGTGCGATGCAGGGAAGGCCGACCAGGGGCGGGTGGCTGTCCGCGGCTCCGTCGCTCATCCGACGACGGAACCGCAGCTCCGGTCAGACGAGCTGGGGTTTTTCGGCTTTGGCCGCTGCCGTGCATGCGGGCGCCGGATCCTGGAGGACCAGTGCCAAGCGCAGTGCGGACGAGCGGGAAGCCACGGGACGAGTCTAGCGTCGGCGCGGCTGCATCCGTGCGGCGCGGATGCCACAATTTGCCGATGACCCCGTCTCCGGCGCCGCGCGTGCGCATCCAGACCCAGGACTTCGACCTCGCCGCCGAAGTCGCCGCGCTGCGCGCCGGCGATGCGCGCGCAGGCGCCGTGTGCAGCTTCGTCGGCACGGTGCGCGACCGCAGCGACGGCGAGGCGGTCGCGGCCATGGAACTGGAGCACTACCCCGGCATGACCGAGAAGGCCATCGAGGCCATGATCGACGAGGCGCAGCGGCGCTTCGGCATCCTCGGCGCGCGGGTGGTGCACCGGGTGGGCCCGCTCCTGCCGCTGGACCAGATCATGATGGTGGCCGTCACCTCGGCCCACCGGGGCGAGGCCTTCCAGGCCTGCGAGTTCCTGATGGACTACCTCAAGACCCAGGCGCCCTTCTGGAAGAAGGAGTCCACGCCCGAGGGCGCGCGCTGGGTGGACGCGCGCGTGGCCGACGACGAGGCGCTGGCGCGCTGGGGCATCCAGGCCGCCAACGCGCCGGACTGAGGGGCCGGCTCAGGGCGCCAGCCCGGTCGAGGTGCCGAGGGCGGCCGCCTCGGCGGCGCAGCCGGCCGCCGGCGGCACCAGGCCCCTGGCGCGGGCGTCGGCGACCTCGGCCCTGGCGGCGGCCACCTGGGCCTTGAACACGGCGTTCTCGTGCAGCCGTGCCACGGTGGCCGAGCCCATCAGGCGGCCGGCCTCGATGTCGCTCTTCCAGTGCACGCCGCAGACGCCGCGGCTCTGGGCGAAGGCGCGGCCGCGCTGCAGCAGCGCGTCGGTGCGGTCGGGCGCCACTTCCGTCAGCACCAGCGCCCAGGCCCAGCCCAGGGCGGAGTGGCCCGAGGGGTAGGAGCCGTCCTTGCGCAGGGCCGCTTCGTCGTTCGGCGTGCAGGAGCCGGTGTTGAAGGCCACGAAGGGCCGGGTGCGCTGGTACTTGTCCTTGGCCTTGTAGGTGGACAGGCCGGCGTCGGACAGCGTCCGGCGCAGCAGCATGTTCAGGTGCGGGGTGTTCCGCTCGGAGATGTCGACGCCCAGCGCGCAGGCGAAATGGCCGGCGGCCTGCGGGAACCGGAGCACGGCGTCCTTCGTGGCCTGGGCGCCGCGCGGGCCGCTGCGCAGGGCGGTCAGGGCGCGGAAGGCCTCGCCGTCGGCGGCCAGCGCGGCCGAGCCTTCGGCCGGCGGCGGTGGCAGCAGCGCCAGGCTGTCCGGCAACTCGGCCCGCGCCAGGTAGCCGTTCAGGTAGCCGGAACCCGGGCGGGACTCGCCCACCTCGGCCACCGTGGTCGGCGGCGGGGTGGTGCAGGCTGCCGCAAGCAGGCAGGCGGCCAGCGTGGCCGCGGGGAGCAGGAAGGGGCGCATGGCTTGTCTCCGGATCGCAGTGGTGGCGCGGCGATGCTATCGGCCGCCACGCCTGCTTCGGCGTAACGGACGGGACAGGAGACGGGGCGCCGCCCGGTTATTGCGGCTGGAAGCCGCTGGCCTTGATGATGCCTTCCCAGGTCTGCGTGTAGGTGCGCACGCGGCCGGCGAACTGGCCCTGCGGCTCGTAGGCGACGTTCAGGCCCATGTCGGTCAGCTTCTTCTTCACGTCGGGCATGGCCAGCACCTTCTGCAGCGCGGCACCGAAGCGGTCGACCACGGGCTGGGGCGTGCCCACGGGCGCGAAGATGCCGTACCAGGGGTAGTCGGTCAGGTTCTGGAAGCCCAGCTCGGTGAAGGTGGGCACGCCGGGCAGCAGCGGGTCGCGCTTGGCGCCGATGGTGGCGACGATGCGCACCTTGCCCTGCTTCTGGTACTCGATGAAGTCCGGCACCGAGGCGATGCCCGAGGAGATCTGGTTGCCCAGCATGTCCGCCGTCATGGGCGCGCTGCCGCGGTAGGGCGCGGCCTGCACGTCGATGCCGTACTTCTTGGCGATGAGCTGCACCAGGAAGACGGGGATCGAGCCCGGTGCGGGCACGCCGATCGTGTCCTTGCCGCCCTTGGCGGTCTTCACCCAGTTCACGTACTCCTGCATCGTCTTCGCCGGCGTGGCGCCGGAGACGGCCAGCACGTTGGCGAAGGTGGCGAAGCCGGCCACCGGCGTGAAGTCGCTGGCCGGGTCGAAGCCGGGGTTGCGGGTCACCTGGGGCAGGATGGAGATGCTGTGGTCGTGGGTCAGGAAGAGGGTGTGGCCGTCGGCGGGCGCGGCCTTCAGCGCCTGCGCCGCGATCTGGCCGCCGGCGCCGGCGCGGTTCTCGACCACCACGTTGGTGCCCAGCTCGTCCTTGAGCTTCTCGGCCAGGACGCGGGCGATGGCGTCGGAGCCGGCGCCGGCCGGGAAGCCCACCAGCAGGCGGATCGGCGTGCCCGCGGGCTGGGCCGTGGCCAGGCCGGCGGCGGCCAGCAGCATGCCGGCGGCGAAGGTGCGGCGCAGCAGGCGCGAGGCAAAGGGGAGGGAAGAGGCAAGGGGCATGGGGCGAACTCCGGGAGAAAAGCGCAATGATGCCGAAATTGCTCGCACGAAACGCGCCCGCCGCGGCCGCAAAGGCGGTTGATCGAGCGCAAGCGCGGCTTCCGCCGGCAGCCTTTTGCCGGCCGGCCGGGTTGAATCGTGCTGCGAGGGCCCCATATCCGCTGCAATCCCGGAAGTTCCTTCATCACCATGCGACAAGACAAACTGACCACCAAGTTCCAGGAGGCGCTGGCCGACGCCCAGTCGCTGGCCCTGGGCAACGACAACCCCTACATCGAGCCCGTGCACCTGCTGGCCGCCATGCTGCGCCAGGAGGACGGGCCCCGCGCCCTGCTGGAGCGCGCCGGCGCCAACGTGCCGGGCCTGTCCGCCGCGGCCGAGAACGCCATCAAGCGCCTGCCCCAGGTGCAGGGCGGCGAGATGGTGCAGGTCGGCCCCGACCTGGCCAAGCTGCTGCAGGCCACCGAGAAGGAGGCCATCAAGCGCGGCGACCAGTTCATCGCCGGCGAGCTGTTCCTGCTGGCGGTGGCCGACAGCAAGGCCGACGTGGGCCGCATCGCCAAGGAGAACGGCCTGACCCGCAAGAGCCTGGAGGCGGCCATCGAGGCCGTGCGCGGCGGCCAGGGCGTGGACAGCGCCGACGCCGAGGCGCAGCGCGGCGCCCTCAAGAAGTACACGCTGGACCTCACCGAGCGCGCCCGCCAGGGCAAGCTGGACCCGGTGATCGGCCGCGACGAGGAGATCCGCCGCGCCATCCAGGTGCTGCAGCGCCGCACCAAGAACAACCCCGTGCTGATCGGCGAGCCCGGCGTGGGCA
>NZ_JBIQNC010000297.1:1935-4426 GCF_044462705.1 Xenophilus sp. | reverse complement strand
CGGCGAGCTGAACAAGCTCTACCAGAAGTGGCTCAAGAGCGACTTCCCGAAGTTCCAGTGACATCGGCCTGAACGCACGGAAAGCCCGACCATGACGCCAACGCCCGCCAGCGACGAACCGATCATCCGCCTCGAAGGGGTGAACAAGTGGTATGGCGAATTCCAGGTGCTCACCGGCATCGACCTCTCGGTGCGCGCGGGCGAGCGCATCGTCATCTGCGGCCCCTCGGGCTCGGGCAAGTCCACGCTGATCCGCTGCATCAACCGGCTGGAGACGGTGCAGCAGGGCCGCATCGTGGTGGACGGCATCGAGCTGACGGCGGGCGGGAAGAACGTGGACGCCGTGCGCGCCGAGGTGGGCATGGTGTTCCAGCAGTTCAACCTGTTCCCGCACCTCACGATCCTGCAGAACTGCACGCTGGCGCCGATGCGCTCGCGCGGCATGACCAAGGCGCAGGCGGAGGAGGTGGCGATGAAGTACCTCACCCGCGTGCGCATCCCCGAGCAGGCCGGCAAGTACCCGAGCCAGCTCTCGGGCGGCCAGCAGCAGCGCGTGGCCATCGCCCGCGCGCTGTGCATGGCGCCGAAGATCATGCTGTTCGACGAGCCCACCTCCGCGCTCGACCCGGAGATGGTCAAGGAAGTGCTCGACACCATGATCGGCCTGGCCGAGGACGGCATGACCATGCTGTGCGTGACGCACGAGATGGGCTTCGCCCGCAGCGTGGCCGACCGCGTGATCTTCATGGCCGACGGCCGCATCATCGAGCAGGCGCCGCCGGCGGAGTTCTTCGGCAACCCGCGCAACGAGAAGACGCGCCAGTTCCTCGGGCAGATCCTGAGCTCGCACCACTGACGATGGCCGTGCTGCTGATCTCGCTGTCGTCCTTCGGCGCGGCCGAGCTGCTGCGCCACGGCCAGCGCTGGTGCACCGAGCTGGCGATCCAAGCCGGCGCCGACGGCGTGGAGGTGCGCGGCGAGCTGCTGCGCGATCCCGCGGCGGAGCTGGCCGGACTGCGCGGCCGGGCGGCCGTCTATTCCAGCCCCGACGGGCTGTTCGCGCCCGGCGGCGCGCTCGACACGGCCGCGCTGGACGAGGGCCTGCGCCGCGCCGCGCTGCTGCAGGCGCCGCGCCTGAAGATGGCGATCGGCGGCTTCGATGCTGCGCGTTCCCGTGATGGCCTCGTCGCGCTGCGCGAGCGCCTGGCGGCACAGCCGGTGGAGCTGCTGATCGAGAACGACCAGACGCCCTCGGCCGGCACGCTCGATGCGCTGCAGCGCTTCTTCGCGGCGCAGCACGCGGCCGGCCTCGACCTTGGCATGACCTTCGACATGGGCAACTGGCACTGGCTGGGCGAGTGCCCGCTGGAGGCGGCGCGCGCCTTCGCGCCGCAGGTGCGCTACGTGCACTGCAAGGGCGTGCAGCGCCGGCCCGACAAGTGGGTGGCGGTGCCGCTGGCCGAGTCGGCCGCGCCCTGGCGCGCCGTGCTGCGCGCGCTGCCGGCCGAGGTGCCGCACGCGATCGAATACCCTCTGGCCGGTAACGACCTGCTGGCCGTCACGCAGGCCCAGCTGGCACAGGTGCGCTCCGCGAGAGGATGCCCATGACCGAACCCACCGCCTTCGACGTCGCCACCTTCGGCGAGGCCATGCTGCTGCTGGTGGCGGCCGAGCCCGGCCCCATCGAGCACGCCACGATGTTCCACCGGCGCACCGCGGGCGCCGAGACCAACGTCGCCATCGGCCTGGCCCGCCTGGGCCTGAAGGTGGGCTGGGCCAGCCGGCTGGGCACCGACTCGATGGGCCGCGCGCTGCTGGCCACCATGCAGGCCGAGGGCATCGACTGCTCGCACGTCATCTGCGACGCGGCGCAGCGCACCGGCTTCCAGTTCAAGGGCCGCGTCATCGACGGCAGCGACCCGCCGGTGGAATACCACCGCAAGGGCTCGGCCGCCAGCCACATGCGGCCGGAGGACATCGACGAGGCCTGGCTGCGCTCGGCGCGCCACCTGCATGCGACCGGCGTGTTCGCCGCCGTCTCCGACACCACGCTGCCGACGGCGCTGCGCAGCATGGAGATCATGCGCGCGGCTGGCCGCAGCATCTCCTTCGACCCCAACCTGCGCCCCACGCTGTGGGCCGGCGAGGCGCGCATGCGCGAATGCATCAACGACCTGGCGGCGCGTGCCGACTGGGTGCTGCCCGGCATGGAAGAAGGCCGCCTGCTCACCGGCGAGTCGACGCCCGAAGGCGTGGCGCGCTTCTACCGCGGGCGCGGCGCGAAGCTGGTGGTGGTGAAGCTGGGGCCCGAGGGCGCGTACTACGACAGCGACGCGGCCGGCACCGGCCACGTCGAAGGCTTCCCCGTGAAGGAGGTGGTCGACACCGTGGGCGCCGGCGACGGCTTCGCCGCCGGCGTGGTCAGCGCGCTGCTCGAAGGCCGCAGCGTGCCCGAGGCGGTGCGCCGCGGCGCGTGGATCGGCGCGCGCGC
>NZ_JBIQNC010000297.1:0-1835 GCF_044462705.1 Xenophilus sp. | reverse complement strand
CGACCAGCTGGCCCGCCTGCAGGCCGTGCACGACGTGACGGTGGCCGACCCCAAGCAGGACCGCGCCGCCTTCGACGCCGCGCTGCCCGAAGCGCACGGCCTGATCGGCTCCAGCTTCCCCATCGACGCCGCCGTGCTGGACCGCGCGCCGAAGCTGGAGGCGGTCTCCAGCGTCTCGGTCGGGGTGGACAACTACGCGCTGGCCGAGCTGCACCGCCGCGGCATCCTGCTCGCCCACACGCCCGGCGTGCTCGACGAGACGGTGGCCGACACCGTGTTCGCGCTGCTGATGGCGGCCAGCCGTCGCGTGGTCGAGCTGGCCAACCTGGTGCGCGAGGGCCGCTGGACGAAGAACATCGGCGAGGACCTGTTCGGCCACGACGTGCACGGCAAGACGCTCGGGCTGCTGGGGTTCGGGCGCATCGGCCAGGCCATCGCGCGGCGCGCGGCGCTGGGCTTCGGCATGCCGGTGCGCTACCACGCGCGCCGGCCGGTCGACCTGGCGGCGCAGGCGCCCGAGCTGCAGGGCAGGGCCGTCCGCACGCCGCTGGCGGAGCTGCTGGCGCAATCGGACTTCGTGGTGGCGATGCTGCCGCTGACGGAGCACACGCGCGGGATGATCGACGCCGGCGTCTTCGCGCAGATGAAGCCCGGCGCCGTCTTCATCAACGGCGGCCGCGGCCAGACGGTGGACGAGGCTGCGCTGCTCGCCGCGCTGGACGGCGGCCGCCTGCGTGCCGCCGGGCTGGACGTGTTCGCGAAGGAGCCGCTGCCGGCCGATTCGCCGCTGCGCACCCATCCGCGCGTGACGCCGCTGCCGCACATCGGCTCGGCCACGCACGAGACGCGGCACGCGATGGCCGAGCTGGCCACGAGCAACCTGCTGGACGCGCTGGCGGGCCGGCGGCCGGCGGCGCTCTACGACACGTCCGCGGCATGAACAGGGGAACCCCGCGCCGCGCCACCATCGCCGACGTGGCGCGCGCCGCCGGCGTCTCCAAGGCCACCGTCTCGCGCTTCTTCAACCACCGCGAGCGGCTGCTGTCCGACGACATCGCGGCCCGCGTGCAGGCCGCCACCGAGCAGCTCGGCTACGTGCCCAGCCCGATGGCGCAGGCACTCAGCCGCGGGCGTTCGCGCCTCATCGGCCTGATCGTGGCCGACATCACCAACCCCTACTCGGTGGCCGTGCTGCGCGGCGCCGAGAAGGCCTGCCAGGAGGCCGGCTACCTGGTGATGCTGTTCAACCTGGGCAATGAGACGGGCCGCGAGCGCGAGGCCATCGACGCGCTGACCGGCTACCAGGTGGACGGCTTCATCCTCAACACCCTGGGCCGCGGCGCGGGCGTGGTCGATGCCGTGGCCACGCACGGCAAGCCGGCGGTGCTGGTGGACCGGCGGCATGCCGGCATGCACGCCGACTTCGTCTCGCTGGACAACGCCGGCGCGATGGCGCAGGCCTGCGAGCACCTGCTGGCCGGCGGCTGGCGCGAGCTGCTGTACGTCACCGAGCCGCAGAAGGGCGTGAGCACGCGGCGCGAGCGTGCCGCCGCCTTCGCGGCCTGCATGACGGCGTACCCGAAGCAGGCGCGCGGCGAGGTCTTCGAGAGCGAGGAGGGCGCCGACGACGCCCTGCAGGACGCGCTGCGCGCCCTGCGCCGCCGCGCCGGAAAGACGCGCCGGCCGGCGGTGGTCGCCGGCAACGCGGTCGTGACGCTGCGCGTGGCGGCGGCCATGCGCCGGCTGGGCTGGCGGTTCGGGCAGGAGCTGGGCTTCGTCGGCTTCGACGACCCCGAGTGGGCGCAGCTCATCGGCCCGGGCCTGTCGACCATCGC
>NZ_JBIQNC010000296.1:0-4452 GCF_044462705.1 Xenophilus sp. | reverse complement strand
TGCTGGTCCAGCCGCGCCTGCTTGAGGGTGATCTCCAGCGTGGGCTGCTCCTCGGGCGAGTCGTCGCCGCTGGCCTTGTAGACCGAGATCACCACCTCCAGGTCGTCCGCCTGCTTGTTCAGCAGGCCGGCCAGCGAGGCGCTGGCGGCATCGCTCTCGCGCACCACCGACAGCGTGGTGAGCGACACGCGCCCCTTGTTGCTGCCCGGCGGCGTGTGCACCCAGGAGCGGAAGAAGTAGCCCTTCACGTCCATGCGCTTCTTGCCGTCGTCGTAGGCGCGGCGGGACTCGCCTTCCACCGGCGAGCCCTTGCTCTGCACCGACATCGCCATGTCGCCGTCGGGGTCGCCGCTGGCCGCCAGGTCGACCATGCGCAGCGCCTCGTCCACGTCCAGCTTGCCGTCGTTGTTGAATGACATGTGCTTCTCCTCGGATGTGCGGTTGACTCTTTCTCAGCGGCCCGCGGCGCCCCAGCGCACCGAGGCCGCGAGCAGCGGGTGTTCCTTCTCCGGCCGGGGCTGGCCGCGCACGCGCAGGTCGGCCATCGGCTCGCTGGCCTGCAGGCCGAACAGGCGCGGCGCGCTGTGCGGCGAGGCGGGGCTGGCCACCAGCAGCAGGCGGCCGCCCTGCGGTGCGCCGGCCGCGGCCTGCGGCAGCGCGAAGCGCTTGAGCGCCGGCGCCTGGGGCGTGCCGCGCTCGAAGCGGTTGGCGGCCCCTGCCTGCTCGGGGTAGAGGCTGTGCAGCGCGCCCTCGGCGTCGACGCTCAGCACCACCAGGTCGATGGACTGGCCGCTGGCATTGCGCACCAGCAGCGCCAAGCGCTGGCCGGGCCCGGGCGGCGCCCAGCTGGCCGCCAGCGGCAGCGGGTCGCTGCGCAGCAGGCGCTCGCCCTCCCATGTCTCCAGCAGCGCCTCGAAACCCTCGATGCGGCTGTCCTGCCCGAGCTGCGCGAGCTGCGAGAACCACTTGAGCTGCGCCAGCAGCTCGATGCGGCGGCGCAGCGCCGCGGCATCGCCGGCCGTCGCGCCGCCGGGCGGCAGCAGCCCGGGCTGCAGCGGCTCCAGCCGGCCGCCGCCGCGCCCCGTCTCCACCAGCCGCAGGTCGGCCTCGCCTTCGGCCGCCGCCTGCACCGCGACCGGCCAGGCGAGGCTGATGCCCGGCGGCAGGGGCCGGTCGGCGCGCACGCGCAGCAGGGCGCCGCGCGGCGGCTGCAGCGGGGCGAGGCTCCACAGCGCGCTGCCGGGCACGTCGCGCAGCGCGGGCGGCACCGCCAGTTGCGCGCTGCCCGTGGCCACAGCGTCGAGGCGGGCCTCGGCCTCGCGCACGGTGCCGTCGGCCAGCACGGCGCTCACGCGCACCGGCTGCTGCGCCTCCAGCCCGTCGAGCGCGCCGGCGTCGGCGCTCAGCCGCTCGCCGGCACGCTGTGCCGGCCACGCGGGCTGCGTGCTCAGCGGCCCGGCGGGGTTGGCGAACAGCGGCGCGTCGAGGTGCCCCTCGGCCACCGGCGAGGGCAGCTCGCGCTCGGGGAAGCGCCCCTCCAGCTCGGCGATGACGGGCGCATAGAGCGAGAGCACGCCGTTGTAGAGCTGACGCCAGCTCGCGGGCCGGCGCTGCAGGGTCTCGGCCACGGCCCAGGTCAGCAGGCCCTGCGGCCGGCCGCCGCGGCTGTCGCGCGGCAGCCGCAGCTCGGGCGTGACCTGGTGGCTCTCGGAGGCGAAGAAGGCGACGTAGCGGGCGCGCGGCGTCGCCGGCGAAGGCGGCGGCACGGCGGCGGGCGCGGCTTCGGCGGGCGCGGCGCCCGCGGCGAGCTGGTCTGCGCGCACGCCGCGCCAGCGCACCTCGTCGTCCTCGCCACCCTCGGCCACCGGCGGCGGCGCGCGCAGGCTGCGCGTCATGGAGGCGGCGGAGCAGGTGTCGAACACCGCCCACACGAACACGTTGCGCGCCAGGAAGGCCTGCACCCAGGCATCGACGTCCACGTCGCGCACGCTGCCGGCGAGCTGGCCGGAGGCCCCGGCGGTGCCGACCACGCCGCGCACGTCGCGCGCCAGGAAGTTCTCGGCCAGGCCGTCGGGCTCCAGGTAGCGCTTGGCCGGGTCGCGCAGCCGCGTGCCGTGGCCGGAGAAGTACAGCAGCACGAAGTCGCCGCTGGCCGACTGCGCCAGCAGGCGCTGCAGCGCCTGCTGGATGGCCTGCGACTCGGGCAGCGCGGCGCCGGCCACGCCGTCGGCCAGCACGGTGATGTCGGCCGGCGCGAAGCCCTGGCGCTGCAGCGTGTCGCGCATCAGCAGCACGTCGTTGCGCGGCGCCTGCAGCCACAGGGCGGCGCTCTGGTAGGGCAGCTCCGACACGCCCACCAGCAGCGCGCGCTGCACCGCCGCCGCCGTGCCCGCGGCCGCGAGCAGCCACAGGGCAAGGAGCAGGCGCAGGGCGGCCGGGGGCGGGCGCATCGCCGGGCTCCTAGGGCGGCCCGACCGCATCGACCAGCGGCGAGCCCCGCAGCACGGCGAGGCCCTCGCCGGGCTGCACCAGCCGCAGCGTCCAGCGGCCCTGCGCGTCCGGGCCGGCGACCACCTGGGCGCCGGCGCTGCGCAGCAACTGTGCGGCCTCGGCGGCCGACGCGTCGGGCCTGAAGCGCAGCACCAGGTCGCCCTGCGCCGCGTCCGGCCCGGCGGCCGGCGCGGCGCGGAAGCGCACCGCGTCGTCCTCCTCGCCGTGGCGGGCCAGCAGGCCGACGTTCTGCACGACCACCACCAGCGCCAGCGCGGCGAGGGCCGGACGCCACAGGCCGTCGCCGCCCAGCCAGCCGCGCAGCCGCGCCCAGGCGCCGGATGACGCCGGCGGCGAGGCGACGCGCCCGGCGGCCGGCGCGGCAGGCGCTGCGGGCGCCGCCCCGGCCTGCAGCGCGGCGGCCGCGCCGCGGTACAGCGCCTGGTAGTCGGTGCGCGGGTCGCCCTCGGCGGCCAGCGGCGTGCCCGACAGCACGGTGAAGCAGCCGGCCACGGTGCGCAGCGCGACGCGGCCGGGCGCGGGCTCGATGGCGGGGCCGGCGCCCTGGGCGGCCTCGTCGGCCACCGCGCGCAGCGCGGCCAGGCGGGTGGCGCTCAGTTCGCCCAGCACGCGTGCGCAGAGCTGCGGCGCCTGCGCCACGGTGACGGGGTTCCAGGCCTGGACCAGCCCGAACATCGGCTCGAAGGGTTCGTCCTGCGGCTCCAGCAGCACGTCGAAGGGGCCGGCCCAGTCGGCCTCGGCGGCGGCCATCCAGCCCTGCCAGCGGCCGTTGCCCAAGTCGCGGTCGAGCAGCACGCCCAGCAGGCGGCCCTCGTGCAGCACGCTGACCAGGCGCCCTGGCGCCCAGCGCGCGGCGAAGCCGTGCTGCGCCACCGCCTCGCGGCGGCGCGCCAGCTCGGTCAGGGGCAGCAGCAGGTCGGCCAGCGCGGTCGGGCCGGCGGACGGGGCGGCATCGGCGGGGCCGTGCAGCACGGCTGCCCCATCACCTGGCGTCGGCGCCGGCGGCTCGAAGGCGCCGCGTATGACGGCCAGCGGGGGCCAGAGCGAGCCCCCAGGATCGGGCTTCACCCGATCCGCCCCCCCGGGGGGGGCGGAAAACTTGGGGCGGCCCGGCGTTTTCCGGTCAGGGCTGCTGTGCATCGTGTGTCCTGAATTGGGTATGGCTTCAGGAATAGGACGCCTCAGCCCCGAGGATTTTGAAAACCTCCAGGATCGCGGCCATGTGGTCCGGCACGATGGCGATGCCCAGGGTCTCCTGCAGCCAGCGGCCGATCTGCGTGCGCGCGTAGTCGGTGGGCAGCGCCTCACGCTTGTGCACCAGGCCGAGCCGGCCGGCGCGATAGTGGTAGGAGGCGATGGCA
The DNA here is from genome assembly GCF_044462705.1 of Xenophilus sp. Taxonomy (NCBI): domain Bacteria; kingdom Pseudomonadati; phylum Pseudomonadota; class Betaproteobacteria; order Burkholderiales; family Comamonadaceae; genus Xenophilus; species Xenophilus sp. The sequence continues at coordinate 580 of NZ_JBIQNC010000296.1, read as the reverse complement.
TGGCGCGCCGCCACGCCCGAGAGGCCGCCCGGCGCCTCCTGGCCGAAGCCCTCGCACAGCAGCAGGCGCTCCGGCTCGTCGAGCGCGGCGATGAAGGCGCGCGCGGCCGCATGCACGGCGGCGCTGGACAGGCCGTGCTCGGCCAGCCGCGACTCGGCGTCCTCGTGCGCGCCGAGCTGCGCCTCGAGCTGGCCGTCCGTCACCTCGTCGCCGATGGACAGCTTGCGGCGGAAGGCGCTGGCGCGGGTGCAGTCGATCAGGTAGCGGCGGAAGTAGGCGCACAGCGCGAAGGCGCTGGAGGGCGCGCTGTGCTGCGCGCGCTCGCGCGGCTGCGGCGCCTCGCCGTCGCTGCCGTCGTCGGGGTCGGCGTCCAGCCGCAGCACCTTCACGTAGATGAACTGCGCCACCAGCTCCTGCCGGCCTTCGCCGAGCACCTTCAGCTCCGGCGGATGGCAGCCGCGCAGCGCCTCGCCCACGATGCCGTACATGCGCCCCATCTCGCCGGGCGACAGCGTCTGCCGGCGCCGCCAGAGGCGGACCAGTTCGGCGCTGTCGGCGGACGAGAGGGTGTCCTGCATGG
>NZ_JBIQNC010000295.1:2246-4462 GCF_044462705.1 Xenophilus sp. | reverse complement strand
GGCGCCCCGGGGCGGCTTCATAGAATCCCCGCCCATGCAGCCCACCCCCGCCGCCGCGAGCGAGCGCCCTCCCCTCACGCACCGGCTGCGCCGGCTGATGACCTGGTTCGGCGGTTCGCGCCAGTGGTGGACCATCGGCGTCGTCACTGCCATGATGGCCGCCCTCACCGAGCCCCTGATGCCCGCACTGATGAAGCCGCTGCTGGACCGCGGCTTCACCCAGGGCCGGCTGGCGCTGTGGATGGTGCCGGCGGCGATCGTCCTGCTGTTCGCCGTGCGCGGCGTGGCGCAGTTCGTCTCGCAGTACGCGCTGGCGCGCATCGCCAACGAAGGCATGCAGCGCCTGCGCCGGGTGCTGTTCGAGCGGCTGCTGTCGGCCGAGATGGGGCTGTTCTCGCGCCAGTCCGCCAGCGCGCTGTCCAACACCGTGGTCTACGAGGTGCAGACCGGCGGCGTGCTGCTGGTGCAGGCGCTGCTGAGCCTCTCGCGCGACGGCTTCACCGTGATCGCGCTGCTGCTGTACCTGCTGTACCTGAACTGGAAGCTCACGCTGGTGGTGGCGGTGCTGGTGCCGGGCGTGTCGTGGATCATGAAGCTGCTCTCGCGGCGCCTGTACCGCCTGACGCGGCAGGGCCAGGCCGCCACCGACGAGCTGGCCTACGTGGTCGAGGAGAACGTGCTGGCGCACCGCATGGTCCGCCTGCACGGCGCGCAGGACGCGCAGGCGGCGCGCTTCGAGCGGCTGTCGCACCAGCTCAACCGGCTGGCGGTCAAGTCCACCATCGCCTCGGCGGCAATGACGCCGCTCACGCAGCTGTTCGCGGCCGTGGCGCTGTCGGTGGTGGTGATGATCGCGCTGTGGCAAAGCAGCAAGCAGGGCCTCTCGGTGGGCGGCTTCGTCGCGTACATCACCGCGATGCTGATGCTGATCGCGCCGATCCGCCGCCTGGCCGACATGGCCAACCCGATCACCCGCGGCCTGGCGGCGCTGGAGCGCGGCCTGGGCCTGATCGACGACACGCCCTCGGAGGCCGAGGGCCGCTTCGCGCTGGCGCGCGCCAGCGGCGGCATCGAGCTGCGCAACGTGCGCGTGAACTACCGCGACGACGACGAGGCGCGCGCGCTGGACGGCCTGAACCTCGTCATCCGGCCCGGCGAGGTGGTCGCGCTGGTCGGCCCTTCCGGCTCGGGCAAGACCACGCTGGTCAACCTGCTGCCGCGCTTCGTGCTGCCCTCGGCCGGCCAGGTGCTGCTGGACGGCACCGACGTCGCCGACTGGCAGCTCGCCAGCCTGCGCGCGCAGTTCGCGCTGGTGAGCCAGGACGTGGTGATGCTCAACGACACCCTGGCCGCCAACGTGGCGCTGGGCCAGGCCGTCGACCGCGAGCGCGTGCAGCGCTGCGTGGAGGCGGCCAACCTGGCGCCGCACGTGGCCGCCCTGCCGCAGGGCATCGACACCGTGCTGGGCCACAACGCGACGCAGCTCTCGGGCGGGCAGCGCCAGCGCCTGGCCATCGCGCGGGCGCTGTACCGCGACGCGCCGGTGCTGCTGCTGGACGAGGCGACCTCGGCGCTGGACACCGAGTCGGAGCGGCAGGTGCAGGAGGCGCTGCAGCGGCTGATGCAGGGCCGCACCACCGTCATCGTGGCGCACCGCCTGTCCACCATCCAGCATGCCGACCGCATCATCGTCATGGACCGCGGCCACATCGTCGAGCAGGGCAGCCATGCGCAACTGATGGCGGCCGACGGGCTCTACGCGCGGCTGCAGACGCATGCGGTGGGCGCGGTGCAGGCGGGGGCCGAACCGATCCTGTGAGTCCGCACGGGCCGCGGCGCGTCAGCGGCCGGCCGACTCCTCTCCCTGCAGCCGGGCGCGCCAGTCCTCGGCCCCGCCGTGGTCGCGCCGCCGGCCGAAGAGCCGCTGCCACGAAGGCGGCAGCGGCAGGGCAAGCACCTCGTCGAGCACGGCAGGGTCGCAGTTGCGCTCGGCGATCAGCGCCAGCAGGCGGGCCACGCTCCAGCCGGGGAACGGGCGCTGCAGCAGCTGCACCGCGTCGCCCGCGCGCACTTCGCCGGGCCGGACCACGCGCAGGTACCAGCCGGCGCGGCCGCCGTCCTGCACGCGCTGCGCCATGTCGGGCACGCCGAAGCGGTCGTTGAGCTTCCAGCAGGGCTGCCGCCCCTGGCTGACCTCGAACTGCGCACTGCCCACC
>NZ_JBIQNC010000295.1:0-2146 GCF_044462705.1 Xenophilus sp. | reverse complement strand
CTTGTCGATGGCGCTGCGCTGGCCGGGCCGCGCCGTGGGGCGTGCCGGGCCCGTCAGCACGGCACGCAGGCGGCCGATGTCGTGCAGGGCGGAACTCATGAGGCGGGAGAAGCGGAAGGCGGCATGCAGGCCCCATCGTCGCATCCCTGCGGTGGGCGTGCATCCTCCGGCGCCGCGCCCACGCTCTCGGCCACCAGCCCGCCCAGCAACGCGCCCAGGCGCAGGTCGTCGATGGCGCCGAAGTGATGCAGCCGCACCCCGCCCTGCCGGTCCAGCACCACCAGGCTCGGCGTGCCGCGCAGTTGCAGGGCCTGCATGGTCAGCGGCACGCCCTGGGCGCCGTCGGGCTGGTCGATGCCGATCGGGAAGTCCAGCCGGTACTCGTGGATGAAGGCCTGCAGCGCCTCGGCGCTGCCCATCACCGCGTGATGCTCGAACACCGTGTGCAGGCCCAGCACCACGAGCTGCTCCGCCGGGAAGCACCGGTGCACGCGCTGCGCCTGCGGCAGGCCATGCGCCACGCAGCCCGGGCACAGCATCTGGAAGGCATGCAGCACGACCACGCGGCCGCGCAGCGCGGCCAGCGTGGGCGGCGCCGGCGTGTTGAACCAGTGCGAGACGCGCAGCTCGAGCGCCATGGCCTCAGCCCGCCTGCCGGTGCAGCGCGACGGCGGGGAAGTCCAGCGGCACGTCGAACGCCAGGTTCACGTAGTTGGTGAACAGGTTCAGCGCCACGTGCGCCACGATCTCGACGATCTCCTCGTCGTTGAAGCCCGCGTCGCGCAGCGCCTGGACCTCGGCCGCCTCCACCTGGCCGCGCGCCTCGACCAGGCGCAGCGCGAAGCGCAGCGCGGCGGCCGTGCGCGGATCCGCCGACTCGCCGCGCTGCGCGGCCGCCATCTCGTCGGCGCTGGCGCCCGCCTTGCGGCCCAGCACGGTGTGCGCCGCCAGGCAGTAGCGGCAGGCGTTGCGCTCGGCCACGGCCACCGCGATCTGCTCGCCCAGCCGGGGCGGAATGACCCCGGCGCCCAGCGCGCCGAAGCTGCCCCACATGCTCTTGAGCGCCGCCGTGGAATGGGCGACGGCGCGGAACATGGCGGGCGTGGCGCCGAAGGCGTCGTGGATCTGGGCCAGCAGTTGCCGGCCTTCGCCGGTGCCGCCGTCGGCGGCCATCAGGGAGAGACGGGTCATGGTGCGTTTCCTTTGCGATAGAGGCGATGTGCCGACGCCAGTGTGGACCGTGGCTCCGTATCATTGGCCACGATTCATCCGGAATTCATGCCAGATCGTCCAATCCCTCCCAACCCTGCGCCGCTGGACCGCCTGTCCGGCCTGCTGGAGCACTGCCGCGTGCATGCGCGCCTGTTCCACCAGGGGCCGCTGTGCGGCGTGAGCACATTCCCCGCCGAGCCGGGCCGGGGTTTCCTGCACGTGATGCGCAGCGGCTCGCTGGAGCTGCGCCACGCGGCGCGCAGCGGCCTGCCGCGCCGCCTGCAGGTGAGAGAGCCGAGCCTGCTGTTCTATCCGCGGCCGCTGGCGCACGTGTTCCACAACCCGCCGGCCGACGGCTCGGATTTCGTCTGCGCCGAGCTGGACTTCGGCGGCGGCGCCGCCAACCCGCTGGCGCGTGCCCTGCCGCCGCTGGTGCTGCTGCCCCTGGCGCGCGTGGAGGGCCTGGCGATGTCGCTGCAGCTGCTGTTCGCGGAGACCGAGCGCGTGCGCTGCGGGCAGCGCCTGCTGGCCGACCGGCTGTTCGAGGTGGTGCTGATCCAGTTGCTGCGCTGGCTGCTCGACCATCCCGCCGAGGCGGGCGTGCAGCCGGGCCTCATCGCCGGCCTGGCCGATCCGCGCCTCGCGCGGGCGCTGACGGCCCTGCACGAGGCGCCGGGCGAGGCCTGGAGCCTGGACGCGATGGCGCGCCACGCCGGCATGTCGCGCAGCAGCTTCGCCGCCCGCTTCAAGGCCGTGCTCGGCCAGACGCCGGCCGCCTACCTGGCCGACTGGCGGCTGACGCTGGCCCAGGCGGCGCTGCGCAGCGGGCGCCCAGTCAAGCAGATCGCGGACGAACTGGGCTATGCCGGCGCGTCTGCGCTGTCGCGGCGGTTCAGCCAGCGGCTGGGGCAGTCGCCGCGGCAGTGGCTGGCGC
>NZ_JBIQNC010000294.1:0-4560 GCF_044462705.1 Xenophilus sp. | reverse complement strand
CGAAGTCCGGGAGAAACGGGGGTGGGCTCATCTACCTCTAGAAGTTGTAGCCCAGCCGCAGGTGCAGCCGGAACTTGCGCACGTCCACGCCGTAGGCCAGGTCGGCCTGCACCGGCCCCACCGGGCTGCGCCAGCGCACGCCCGCGCCGACGCCGACCTTCCACTTGTTCAGCTCGCTGGCCTTGTCGGCCACCGTGCCGGCATCGACGAAGACCGTGCTCTCCCAGTCGGTGAGCTTGCCGTCGCGCACGATGGGCTTCTGCCACTCCACGCTGGCCACGCCCATGAAGCGCCCGGCCACCGTGGCGCCGCTCGCATCGAGGGTGCCGATCTCGCGGTAGGCATAGCCGCGCACGGTGGTGTCGCCGCCGGTCAGGAAGCGCAGCGTGGCGGGGATCAGCGCCTTCTCCCTGGCGGTGATGGCGCCCAGCTCGGCGCGCAGCGCCAGGCGCGAGCGGCGCGCATTGGCCGGCTCGTCGCCCGGCTGCTCGCGCCCCAGCGGCACGATGCCCAGCCAGCGGCCGTAGGCGCGGGTGAAGGGCAGGCGCTCGCCGGTCAGCGTGTAGCCGGCGCCCAACTCCAGCGCCAGGCCCCAGCCGCGGCGCGGGTTGGCGGCGTCGTCGAAGTAGCGCGCCGTCCAGGTCCAGTTGGCGCTCAGTGCGGATGCGGAAGGGAAGGGCGCCTCGCTGCCCACGTACTCGGCGTAGTCGTACTGGAGGAACCAGGCGCGGGTGATGTGCCCGTTGTCCTTGGACAGGCCGTAGCGCAGCCGGCCGCTGTTGACGTCGTAGGTGCCGGCCTTCTCCTGCTTGAGCTCGCCCAGGGTGCCCCAGCGCCAGCCGTTGTCGCCGGGCACCGAGGTCCATTCGGTGTTGAGCACGCGGGTGTCGCGGTCCACCGACAGCTTGGAGGCCGCGCGCCAGCCCAAGAGCGGCATGCGGTTGTGGACGTGGTCGACCGACAGGCGCGGCCCGCTGTCGGTGGTGAATCCCACGCCCAGCACCACCTTCTGCAGCGGCGCCTCGCGCACCTGCGCGACGACGGGGGCGAAGGGCGGCGGCTGCTCGGTGTCGAGCGTGAGGAAGACCGAGTCGTAGTAGCCGCTGCTGGCCAGGCGCTGCTGCGCGTCGAGCAGCTTCTGCTGGTCGTATTCCTCGCCGATGGGCACGCGTGCGATGCGGCGCGCGGCGTCCAGGTCGTAGCGCTCGGCGCCGCGCACCTGCAGCGGGCCGAAGCGGTACGCCGGGCCGGACTGGTAGGTGATCGCCAGGCGCGCCGTGGCGGCGTCGGCGTCGATGTCGGCGCGGCTGGTCTGCACGCTGCCGGTGGGGAAGCGCTGCGCCGTCAGCGCGCGCAGGCCCTGGGTCTTGGCGCCGTCCCAGCCCTGCTGGCCGAACGGCTTGCCGGGGCCCAGCGTCCAGCCGCTGCGGATGGCCTCGCGCTGCTGCTGCACGGCGGCGTCGGCGCCCGGCTCGGCGATCGCGCCGGCGAAGTCGATGTCCACGTCGCGCACCGTGGTGCGGGGCCCCGGCTCCACGGTGATGCGCACCGCGTGCGGCGCCTTGGCCTCGGGCGTGTCGACCAGCTCCAGCGTGAGGTGCGGCGTGAAGTAGCCGAGGGTGCCCAGCAGTTCGCGGGCGTTGGCCTCGGCCGCCACCATCAGGCGCGAGATCTCCGCCACGCCGAGGTCGTCGAGCTGGCGGTAGCGCTGGATCTCCAGGTGCTTGTCGAGCAGCTCGCGCGCCTCGTCGGGCCCGCGCACCTCGACGCTGAAGCCGTGCCGTTCGTCCGCGCTGTCACTGCTGCCGCTGTCGCCCTGGACCGCGCTGGGCGCATCGTCGGCCGGCTTGTCGCGCTTCCAGGGCACCAGGCTGCAGCCTTGCAGCAGCAGGCACATCAGTGCCAGAACAAGTATGGCCCCTCGGTCAATCGCTGCGCGCTTGCCCGATCCGCCGAGGGGATGCCTTTTGTCTTGGGGCGGCCCGGCGACAAAAAACGACGCCGGCCCGCACGCCGGCGTCGACGAGGAGGGCTCCACCCTGAACATGAGGGCATTCTGACATCGGCCACGCGCGGGCCGTGTCGGAGGCCGCCGACCGAGAGGGCCTATTTGGACAGCAGGCGCATCGCGTCCTCCAGCCCCTTGAGCGTGAGCGGGAACATGCGCTGGCTCATGAGCTGCTGGATCACGGAGATGCTCTGGCGGTACTGCCACACGCCCTGCGGCTCGGGGTTGATCCAGGCGAACTTGGGGAAGGCGTGCGTCAGGCGCTGCAGCCACTCGGCGCCCGGCTCCTCGTTGTTGTATTCCACGCTGCCGCCGGGCTGCAGGATCTCGTAGGGGCTCATGGTCGCGTCGCCGACGAAGATGAGCTTGTAGTCCTTGTTGTACTTGCGGATGATGTCCCAGGTGGCGAACTTCTCGGAGAAGCGCCGGCGGTTGTTCTTCCACATGAAGTCGTAGACGCAGTTGTGGAAGTAGTAGAACTCCAGGTGCTTGAACTCGGTCTTGACGGCCGAGAAGAGTTCTTCCACCCGCTGCACGTGCTCGTCCATGGTGCCGCCCACGTCCATCAGCAGCAGCACCTTGACGTTGTTGTGCCGCTCCGGGCGCATCTTGATGTCGAGGTAGCCGGCGTTGGCGGCGGTGCGGCTGATGGTCTCGTCCAGATCCAGCTCGTCCTCGTGGCCCTCGCGCGCGAAGCGGCGCAGGCGCCTGAGCGCCATCTTGATGTTGCGCGTGCCCAGCTCCTGGCCGTCGTCGTAGTCCTTGTAGGCGCGCTGCTCCCACACCTTCACGGCACTGCGGTTCTTGCCCTGGCCGCCGATGCGGATGCCCTGCGGGTTGTAGCCGCCGTGGCCGAAGGGCGAGGTGCCGCCGGTGCCGATCCACTTGCTGCCGCCCTCGTGGCGCTCCTTCTGCTCCTCGAGGCGCTTCTTCAGCGTCTCCATCAGCTCGTCCCAGCCCATCTTCTCGATGGCGGCTTTTTCCTCGGGCGTGAGCTCCTTCTCCAGCACCTTGCGCAGCCAGTCCAGCGGCACTTCCTTGGTGAAGTCGGTCAGCATCTCCACGCCCTTGAAGTAGGCGGCGAAGGCGCGGTCGAACTTGTCGAAGTGCTTCTCGTCCTTCACCAGCGCGGTGCGGCTGAGGTAGTAGAAGTCGTCCATGCCGAAGGCGTCGTCCGAGTTCGGCCCGACCACGTCGGCCTGCAGAGCCTCGAGCAGCGTCAGGTATTCCTTGACCGACACCGGCAGCTTGGCGGCGCGCAGGGTGTAGAAGAAGTCGATCAGCATGGCGGATCTCCTTGGTTGCGCGCTCAGCCGCGCGGCTTGTCCAGCAGGTACAGCAACTGCGCCTTCACCTCCGGCCACTCGCCGCTGCGCAGGCTGTACATCACGGTGTCGCGGATGGTGCCGTCGCGCCGCAGCGCGTGGCCGCGGATCACGCCGTCCTTCCTCGCGCCCAGGCGCTCGATGGCGGCCTGCGATGCGAAGTTGAAGTTGTCGGTGCGCCAGCCCACCACATGGCAGCCGAGCGTCTCGAAGGCATGCTGCAGCATGAGCAGCTTGCAGGTGGTGTTGACGTGCGTGCGCTGCACGCGCCGGGCGTACCAGGTGTAGCCGATCTCCACGCGCTTCACGGCCGGCACGATGTCGTGGTAGCTGGTGCTGCCCAGCACCGTGCCGCTGGCCTCGTCGGTCACGGCGAAGGCGAAGCGGTGGCCTTCCTCGCGCATCCGCAGCGCGGCCTCGACGTAGGCGCGCGTCTCGTCCGGCGCGGGCACCGAGGTCACGCGCAGCCGCCACAGCTCGCCGTCGGCCGCGGCTGCGGCCAGGCCGGCCTCGTGCGCCAGGGCGAGCGGCACCAGCCGCACGCCGCGCAGGGAGAGTTCAACGGGTTCGACGAAGGCCATGTGCGTGTCCAGCGGGCGGGCTCAGGGAGGCGGCGCGCCGTACCTGCGGCGGTGCCAGGCGCGGGCCAACTGCGCGCCGGCCCCGCCGCCCAGGCCCAGCAGCAGGATGCCCAGCATCGCCGGCGTGTCGTAGCCGTTGGAACCGAAGGCATCCCAGCCCAGGGCCAGGCCCAGCCAGCGGCCCAGCAGCGCACCCACGAAGAAACCCGCTGCCTGGGCGATGCCCAGCACGAGCAGCTGGCCGGTGGGAGGGGCCTGGCGGGCCATGTCGGCAGCCTCAGCGGTTGTGCCGCTGCATGAAGACCAGCTTCTCGAACAGGGTCACGTCCTGCTCGTTCTTGAGCAGCGCCCCCACCAGCGGCGGCACCGCGACCTTCTCGTCCTTGGCCTGCAGCGCCTCCAGCGGGATGTCCTCGGCCACCAGCAGCTTGAGCCAGTCCAGCAGCTCGCTGGTCGAGGGCTTCTTCTTCAGGCCCGGCAGCCCGCGCACGTCGTAGAAGGTCTTCATCGCCGCGCCGAGCAGTTCCTGCTTCAGGCCGGGGAAGTGCACCTCGACGATCTTCTTCATCGTCTCGGCGTCGGGGAACTTGATGTAGTGGAAGAAGCAGCGGCGCAGGAAGGCGTCGGGCAGCTCCTTCTCGTTGTT
>NZ_JBIQNC010000293.1:0-4624 GCF_044462705.1 Xenophilus sp. | reverse complement strand
GGTTCGATTCCTGCCGGGGGCACCACCTCCGCCGCCGCTGCCCGCACGTCGTACGTTCCGTAAAGGAGGGTACGCCTTCCGGCGCATGTCGCGCCGGCGACCTCGCTCCCTAGAATCGCCGCTCTTCAACGTGGAGCCGGGTCATGAGCTGGGAACTGACGATCGAACTGTTCTGCGCCGTGGGCATCGTGTGGATGAGTTTCGCGATGCCGTTCTATCGCGGCTGGCGGCCGCTGAACGAGCGCATGGAGGATTGCATCAGGCAGACCGTGCGCGCGCTGGAGCGGCCGCTCTGCTGAGCCTTCGGCCTTGAAAAAAAAAGACGGCCCGCCGAAGAGGCGGGCCAAGAGACCGTCGGCCAGACGGGACAGACGTGGCGCAAGGCCATGCCGGCGGTCGGTATCCACTGTCGCGCCATCCGCCTGAACGGCACCTGACCGCTGAGGCCGTGCAGTCGGTCAGTCGTACTTGACCGTGTAGATCAGGTCCACGCCGCTGTGCAGGCCGGCCTGGCCGCGCAGCGTCAGGTTGCGCGTGAGGTCGTAGAAGATGAACAGCGTGCCCAGCGTGCCGGCCAGGCTGCGTTCGTAGGTGACGTAGAAGTCGTCCGACAGCCGCTTGCCCAGCGTGACCGCAGCGTCGCCGATGCCGCCGTTGCTGCCCGGCCCCTTGAAGCCGATCTCGTCCAGGCCGAAGCGGCTGGCCAGCCCGCCGCCGCCGGCGCCCTTGCCCAGGCCGCCCAGCAGGGCGAGCGCCGCCTGCTGCATCAGCAGCGCCTCGCCGCCGCTGGTGGCCGAGGCCCGGCCCAGCACCACCCACGACAGCGTCTGCGCATCGGGCAGCGCCGGGTCGGAATAGAGCTTGACGCGCGGCGCCTGCGCGGTGCCGGTGACCTGCACGCCGGCGCGCTGCGAGATGTTGGGCCGCAGCGCCAGGATGTCGAGCTGCGGGTTGTCCACGGGGCCGTTGAAGCGGGCGATGCCGCTTTCCACGTCCAGCGCCTGCCCGTAGGCGCGGTACTGGCCCTGCACGGTGCGCACCTCGCCGGTGATGCGCGGCAGCGCGGCGAGCTGCCGGCTGGTGACGTTGAGCGTGCCTTCCAGCCGCGTGGTGATGCCGCGGCCCTGCACGGCGAAGTCGCGGCCGAGGTCGAAGTCGACGGCGATGTCCGGCGGGCGCGACAGCAGCGGCTGGTTGGGCCGGGCCTCGGCCTCCTGCCGGCGCTCGCGTGCGCGCGCCTCGCGCTCGGCCTGCTCGCGCTGTTCGGCCGCGCGGGCGGCGGATTGGACCACTACGTCGCTGCCCAGGCCGGGCGCGGTCTCTTCGGGCAGGATGATGACGGCGCGGTCGGTGGTGATCTTGCCGCGCACCGTGAGCTGCCCGGCCGCCAGCCGCGCCTGCACGTCGCCCGAGACGGTGACCTGGCGGTCCGAGCGCACCAGCGCGCGCAGGCGCTGCACCTCGCCGCGCATGTCCATCGACAGGCCGGACTGCCCGGCCTGCGCCGTGCCCCAGCCGGCCTCGCCGCGGAAGCTGACGCGGCCGCCGTCGGCCGCCGCCTCGCTGGCCGCGGTGCTGAGGTTGCCGCTGCGCCCCGGGATGCGCACGCTGCTGCCCGGCCCGCCGTGCAGCACGAACTCCTGCAGCACCAGACGGTTGCCGGCGAGCTGCGCGCGCAGCCGGCCGTCGCGCAGGTCCAGCCCTTCGACCGCCGCCTTGAGCGACAGCCGGTCGGCCGCGAGCGTGCCGTTCCAGCGCGGGTCGCCGCGCGTGCCGGCCAGGGTGGCGTCGGCCTCCAGCGTGCCGGAGACGCGCCAGCCCGGCGGCGCCAGCATCGACCACACGCCGAGCTGCGGCAGGCTGGCCTTCACCCGGCCGCCCAGCGGCGCGTCGGGCGCCCACTGCCAGCCGCCCGCGCGCTGCGCCAGACGGGTGTCGGCCTGCACGTCGATGCGGCCGGCGCGCTCGCTGTCCCAGGCCAGGCTGGCGCGCACTGCCTCGCCCTGCGCGTCCAGGCGCAGCTCGGCCTGGCGCAGCCCGGCCGGGGTGGAGGGTGCGTTGTCGGTGGAGTCGGTGCTGATCTCCTTCTTCGTGCCGGTGCCGCGGCTGTCGATGCGCCGCACCAGCGCCGCCTCGCCGGCCTGCAGGCGCAGGTCGCCGCCGGCGCGGGCCACGCGCACCTGGGCGCGCAGCTGGTCGGCGGCGTCGATGTCCCAGTCGCCGTCGAACACCAGGTCGCCGCTGATGCCCATTTCGCGCAGGCTGGTGTCGCCGCCGAAGGCGCGGCTCCAGGCCATCGGCAGGCCCCGCATGCGGCCCTTGGTCTGCAGGCGGAAGACGGCGCCGCCCGCGCTGGCGCTCTGGCGCAGGCGCAGCGGCTCCCAGTCCAGCCGCACGGTGCCGGGCACGGGGCCTTCGAGCGTGGCGCCGCCGGCGGTGGTCTCCAGTTCGAGGCTGCCGCCGCCGGCGCGCAGGGTGCCGCTGAACTCGCTGGCCAGGGCCAGCGTCCACGGCGCTTCCTCCCGGCGCGCGGTGTCGCGCATCTGCGCGCGCAGGTGCGCCAGCGACAGCCGCCAGCGCTGCTCGCCCGCCAGGCCGCCGCCGGCACGGGTGTCGAGCGTGACCTGCCGCGTGCCCTGGCGCGCCTCGCCGCGCAGCGCCAGCGTGGCGTTCGCCAGGCTGCCGTCCAGCGTGGCCCGCAGGCCGCGCAATTCGACCTCCTGCGCCTCGGGCTGGCGCAGGACCAGCCGCGGCGTCTCGAGCGTCGCGTTCAGCGTCGGCTCGGCGCTGCCGCGCAGCGGCGCGGCGGGCGACGCGATGCGCTGCTGGATCGTGCGCCAGCCGCCCTGCCAGCGCGCCTGGAGCCGCGCGCTGCCCTGCGCGGAGGCGCCGCCGAAGGCCTGTTCCAGCCCCGGCAGTCCTTCCAGCCACTGCTGCAGCGCCGCGGCGTCGTCCACGCGCGCCGACAGTTCGCCACCGCCCTGCGTGGGCGCGATGCGGCCCTGGAACCGCGCCGAGCCGCCGGGCAGCGCGGCGCGCAGTTCGCCGCGGCCGGCCTGGTCGGCCACGTGCAGTTCCAGCTTGCCCTGGATGCTGGCGCGTTCGGCGTCGATGCGAAGCTGCGCCAGGTCCAGCACCGGGTCTGCCCATCGGCCCTGGGCCAGCGCGCGTTCCAGCTTCAGCCCGTTCAGCGCGCGTGTGCCGCCGCCGCCCTGGGCCTGCAGCGCCACATCGAAGTCGATGCCCTCGCCGCGCTGCTGCGCCTTGGCGCGGCCGCTGATGGGCGCGCCCGCCAGCGCGGTGTGCAGCTCGCCCGGCCGCACGTTCTGCAGGGTGGCGTCGATGCGCCACGGATCGGGCGCCGGGCTCCAGGCCCCGTGGGCCTCGATGCGGCCGTGGCCGGCATGCACCGTGGCCTGCTCGACCTGCACGCTGCGGCCGTCGTAGCCGATGCCGGCCTGCAGTGCCTGCACCGGCAGGCGGCCTTCGTCCCAGGGCCCGGGCTCGGCGTTGACGATGTCGGCGCGCAGCTTCCACGCCTGCGCGCCGGCGGCCGGGTCGGGCTCGATGGCCGCCTCGCCGGTGAGCAGCGTGCGCGGCCCCTGCGGCCACAGCAGCGCGACGTCGAGGTGGCGCATCTTCGCCAGCGCATCGATCACGGGCTGCGGCGCCCAGGGCGCGACGCGGGCCTCGACCTGCGCGTCCATCGGCTGGGTGCCGTCGGCCTGTTCCGTCGGCGCCGCCTGCGCCTGCACCGCCAGGCGCGCGTCGGCGCCGGCGAGGGTGCCGTCGGCGGTGGCGTGAACGGCCAGTTCCATGCTGCGGCCTTCCTCCAGTGGCGCGGGCAGGCGGCCGTCCAGGGCCAGCTTCAGCGCCATCGGCGCGGCGCCCTGCAACTGCGCCTCGGCGCTGTAGTGGCCCTGCACGGGGGTCGCCAGGTCCACGCCGTCGATCTTCAACCGGTGGTCCTGCCCATCGAAGACGTAGCGGCCGGCCAGGCCGGTGGCCTGCACGGGGGGCGGGCCTTTCCATTGCAGGTCGTCGACGCGGAAGGGCAGCTCGATCTGCACCGGCAGCACCAGGCCCGTCAGCGGCTCGGGCGGCGGGCTGGGTTCTTCCTTCGGTCCGCGCGGCTCGATGACGATGCGCGCCGCATGCACCTCGCCCAGTTGCACGCGCCGCTGCAGCAGCGGCCCCAGGCTCCAGCCGATGCGTGCGCCCTCGACCTCCACCGCCATCGTCGGGCTCTGCCAGCGCAGGTGGCCGATGGCGCCGCCGCGGCGCAGCGAGCCGGTGACCCCGCGCGCCTCCAGCGTCTGGCCGGCCGGCAGGTAGCGCGCGGCGCGATGGAGCACGGCGGCCAGCGAGCTGTCGGTGCCGATCCACCACCAGCCGAGGGCGAGCACGGCCGCCAGCAGCACCAGCAGCGCGGCCATGCTCCAGGCCGCGGCACGCAGCACGCGCCGTGGCCAGGGCCGGCGCGGCGGCGTTCGGGCGGTGTCTGGGGCGTTCCCTTCCATCAGCAGTCTGCGCTCGTGTCCATTCCAAAGGCCGCGGAGCAGGCCATGCCAGTGCACCCGTGGAACCGGCTTTGCCGGGCCACCGGGTGCGCCCCCTCGAGGGG
>NZ_JBIQNC010000292.1:3086-4644 GCF_044462705.1 Xenophilus sp. | reverse complement strand
CTGTGCGTGGGCACGAGGGTCACGCGCGAGGGCCGGCCCGGCGCATGGCCCGAGCGGCCGGCGCGCTGCAGCAGCCGTGCCACGCCCTTGGGCGAGCCGATCTGCAGCACGCGCTCGACCGGCAGGAAGTCCACGCCCAGGTCCAGGCTCGACGTGCACACGACCGCCTTGAGCTGTCCGTTCTTCAGCCCCAGCTCGACCCACTCGCGCACCGCCTTGTCGAGCGAGCCGTGGTGCAGCGCGACGACGCCGGCCCACTCGGGCTTCGCGTCCAGCAGCGCCTGGTACCAGAGCTCCGCCTGCGAGCGGGTGTTGGTGAAGACCAGCGTGGTGCTGCTGGCCTCGATCTCGGCCACCACCTGCGGCAGCATGGTGATGCCGAGGTGCCCGCCCCAGGGGAAGCGCTCGGCGCGGCCCGGCAGCAGCGAATCGACGACCAGCTTCTTGGGCACCTGGCCCTGCACCAGCGTGCCCTGCGCGCCCGGCCCCAGCAGCGTGTGCATCGCCTCGTGCAGGTTGCCCAGCGTGGCCGACATGCCCCAGGTGAGCACCGCGGGATTCCAGCCGCGCAGCCGCGCCAGCGCCAGCTGCACCTGCACGCCGCGCTTGTTGCCCAGCAGCTCGTGCCATTCGTCGACCACCACCAGCTTCAGGTGCCGGAAGATCTCGCGCGCATCGGCGCGGGCCAGCATCAGCGACAGGCTTTCGGGCGTGGTGACGAGCACGGTGGGCAGGCGCTTGTCCTGCGCGGCGCGTTCGCCCGAGGGCGTGTCGCCGCTGCGCGCGCCGGCGGACCACTGCGGCGCGAGGGTTTCGAGCGGCTCCTTCAGCGCACGCAGCGTATCGGCTGCGAGCGCACGCATGGGGGTGAGCCACAGCACGGTGAGCGGTGGCGGCCTGCCGCCCTCGGACGCCGCGGCGAAGGCTTGCAGCGCCCCGAGCCACACCGCATAGGTCTTGCCGGCACCCGTGGTCGCATGCAGCAGGCCGCTTTCACCCTTTCCGATGGCTCGCCACACCTCGCGCTGGAAGGCGAAGGGCTTCCAGGTGCGGGCGGTGAACCAGTCCACAAGCGGGCGCTTCATGGCGGCAGCAGCGCCTCCAGCGTCTGCAGCGTGTCCGCCTCCTCCACCGGCTTGTCCTCGCGCCAGCGCAGCATGCGAGGAAAACGCACGGCGACGCCGCTCTTGTGGCGGGTGCTGCGGGCGATGCCCTCGAAGCCGAGTTCGAAGACGAGCGTGGGCTTCACGGAGCGCACCGGGCCGAAGCTCTCGACGGTGGTCTTGCGGATGACGGCGTCGACGCGCGCCATCTCGGCGTCGGTGAGGCCGGAGTAGGCCTTGGCGAAGGGCACCAGCTTGCGATCGGCGCTGCCGGGCGGGCCGCCCCACACGGCGAAGGTGTAGTCGGTGTAGAGGCTGGCGCGCCGGCCGTGGCCGCGCTGCGCGTAGACCAGCACGGCATCGATGCTGAGCGGGTCGATCTTCCACTTCCACCACACGCCCACGTCCTTGGTGCGGCCGACGCCGTACTGCGCGTCGCGGCGCTTGAGCATCAT
>NZ_JBIQNC010000292.1:0-2986 GCF_044462705.1 Xenophilus sp. | reverse complement strand
TGGGGCCGAGCGTCTTGCGGCCGATGCGCTTCTGCAGGTCGGCGAAGGGCTGCGCGCGGGCGTCGCGCCAGACCACGATCTCGCCGTCGAGCACAGTGCCGTCGGGCAGCGCCTCGCCCATCGCGGCGAGTTCGGGGAAGCGCTCGGTCACCAGTTCCTCACCGCGCGACCACAGCCACACCTGACCGGCGCGCTTGACCAACTGCGCGCGGATGCCGTCCCACTTCCACTCGACCAGCCAGCCGGCGGGCGGGCCGAGCAGCGCATCGAACTGCGCCACGTCCGCATTGAAGGGATGCGCCAGGAAGAAGGGGTACGGCTGGCCGCTGGTCTGCGCCTCGCGCTCCTGCGCGGCCTCGGGTGCGATCAGGGCGGCATAGGCGCCGGCGTCGGGCCGCGCGCCGATGTGGGTGTAGCCCATCAGGCGCTGCGCGACGCGCTTGGCGTCCACGCCGCCCACGGCCGCCAGCGCCTGCGTGACCTGCAGCTTCGACACGCCGACGCGGAAGGCGCCGGTGATGAGCTTGAAGTAGACCAGGCGCTCGTCGGGCGCGAGGCGGCGCCACTGGGTGCGCAGGCGCTCGGGCAGTTCGTCGGCGGGGGCGCCGCGCAGGGGCAGCAGATGCGCCTGCACCCATTGCGCCAGGCCCAGGTCGTGCGCATCGTCGGGCGGCGGCAGCAGCAGCGCGATGGTCTCGGCCAGGTCGCCCACGGCCTGGTAGCTCTCCTCGAACAGCCACTCGGGCAGGCCGGCCGCCTCCTGCGCCAGCAGGCGCAGCAGCTTGACGGGCACCAGTTGGCGCGGCTTGCCGCCGGCGAGGAAGTAGACGGCCCAGGCCGCGTCTTCATGCGGCGCGGCGCGCAGGTAGCGCTGCAGCGCGGCCTGCTTGGCGAGGCTGGAGGTGCTGGCGTCCAGGTCGCGGTAGAGGGCGGCGAAGGCTTTCACGGGCTGGCGCTTTCTCCTTCCCCCGCTGGGGGAAGGTCGGGATGGGGGCCGGCGGCGTCCGCATCGTCAGCTGCAAGCCCCCTCCCCAACCCTCCCCCAGCGGGGGAGGGAGCGGATGCCTCGTCCTCCTCGCCGTACTCGGTGGCGAAGCCCTGCGCATCGAGCCCGCACTCGCGCAGCCAGCGCACCATCACGGCCACGCTGCCGTGGGTGACGATGACGCGCTGCGCGCCGGTGGCACCGATGGCGCGCTCCAGGCCGGGCCAGTCGGCGTGGTCGCTCATGACGAAGCCGCGGTCCACGCCGCGCCGGCGGCGCGTGCCGCGCAACTGCATCCAGCCGCTGGCGAAGGCATCGGCGTATTGGCCGAAGCGGCGCAGCCAGGGCGTGCCCTGCGCCGAGGGCGGCGCCAGCACCAGCGCGCGTTTCAGCAGCGCCGCATCGACGCCCGGATCGGTGACACGCAGCGTCGGCGGCAGCGCCACGCCGGCGGCGCGGTACACGGCGTTCAGCGGCTCGACGGCGCCGTGCACGACGACGGGGCCGATGGACGCATCCACGCCGTGCAGGATGCGCTGCGCCTTGCCGAAGGCGTAGCAGAAGAGCACCGAGGCGCGGCCCTCCTCCGCGTTGCGCCGCCACCAGGCGTCGATCTCGGCGAAGAGCTGCGGCTGCGCGGGCCAGCGGTAGATCGGCAGGCCGAAGGTGGACTCGGTGATGAAGGTGTCGCAGGGCACGGGCTCGAAGGGCGCGCAGGTGCCGTCGGGCTCGGTCTTGTAGTCGCCGGAGGCCACCCACACGCGCCCGCCGTGTTCGAGCCGCACCTGGGCCGAGCCCAGCACGTGCCCGGCCGGGTGCAGCGAGACGCGCACGCCGCGGTGCTCGATGGCCTCGCCGTAGGCCAGGGTCTGCAGCGTGATGTCCGCACCCAGCCGCTGGCGCAGCACCCCTTCGCTGTCGGCATGGGCCAGGTAGTGCGCGTGGCCCGGGCGGGCGTGGTCGGAATGGCCATGGGTGACGACGGCGCGCGCCACCGGCTTCCAGGGGTCGATGTAGAAGTCGCCGGGCGGACAGTACAGGCCCTCGGGGCGGGCGATGACGAGATCGTCCGGGCGTGGCGGCGCGGCGGCGGGCGGCAGGGTCTCGTCGGCCATGGCGGCGATGGTAGGCCCCGCGCCGCCGCGCAACGCACCGGCCAAGGGCGCGTCCGCGCCGTGGGCGGCGGCCTACTTGCCGGAGGCGGCGGCCGGCATGCGCTTCTGCATCTCGGCGGCCATGCGCTTCATCGCCTCCATGTCGACCTTGGTGCCGTCGGGCAGGGTCATCTCGCCGGGGCGGGCGTCGGGGCCGGTGCGCATGATCCCGCTGGCCATGCCGCCCAGGGCGGTGAGGTCCGCGATGTTCATCTTCATGCCGCCGGGCATCGCCATGTCGCCCGGCTTCATGCCGGCCGGGCAGGCGCCGAGCCAACGCATCTCGGCGACCATGTCGTCCCTGGGCGGCGAGGTCTTGGGCATCGGCTCGTAGGTGGTGTGCGACTGCACGCGGTAGGCGCTGTTGAAGTCGCCGGAGATGACGATGCGGCGCGTCACGGTGGTGTCGCTCTGCTTGCAGACCTCGGTGTGGACCAGCATCTTGCCGGCCTCGTTGCGCATCTGCTCCTTGCAGAACTTGCGGTTCATCTTCGGCTGCGAGAGGCCGTATTCCTGCAGCGCCTTGTCGGTGGCGGCATCGGCGCACTGGGTGACGACCATCTCCTTGTCCTTCCGCGGCCCTTCGGCGTTGGTGCGCATTTCCCACAGGCCGGGCTTGCGCTCGGGGAAGGCGGGGCCGGCGGCCGCACCCGCCACGGCAAGCGCGAGCAGCGCCGCCAGGCAGGGGCGGCAGGGCATGGAGGACGATGGCATGGGGCGGGCCTCTTCGCAGCGGAACACAACGGCGCGGTTGTACCGGCCTTGCCGTGCGCCCGGAATAGCCTGTTCGCGCTAGGCTGAATCGACATTCAATCTGTCAGCCAAGCCAGACTTGCGGCCAGGCAGA
>NZ_JBIQNC010000291.1:0-4707 GCF_044462705.1 Xenophilus sp. | reverse complement strand
CGTGGCCTCGTCGGCCAGCGGCGGCACCATGCCGTGGGTGCCGCGGGCCAGCTGCACTGGCTGCCCTGCCAGCGCGCGCACGCGGTCGAGCAGCGCCCAGGCGTCCACCGCCGCGCCGAGGTGCAGCCACAGCGGCAGCGCGCTCGCCTGCGCGGCGGCGCTGCCGAGCACGGCGCCGGCCCAGCGCGGGTGCGAGGGCGACCAGGCCAGTTCGCCCCAGCGCTCGGCGATGCCGTCGGCGTCGGCCCAGTCGATGTCGAGGACGACGATCCGGCTGTCGGCGACCCGCCCGCGCGCGACGACCTGCCCCTCGCGGTCGCGCCAGCGCTTGTCGTGGCCGCGCAGGCACTCGCACGGCCGGCCGGCGGAGACGGTGCGCAGCAGCGTGCCGGGCGGCGCCTCGGTCATCGCGCGCAGGCCGGCGGGCAGCAGCCGCTCGCGCAGCACGACGCGCCCGTTGCCGCCGCTGCCGGGGTCCAGCGCATGCAGGGTCACGCGGCGCTCGGGTGCCTCGTCCTCGCCCAGCACGGCGCTGGCCGGCCGGGCGCCGAAGGCGGTGCGGGCCACGTACAGCCGCGCGCCGCCGTTGGCGAAGAAGGCGCGCACCGCGTGCGCGACGTGGTGGGTCCGGGGCTCGGCGTGCGCCGCGCCGCCGATGAAGCGCAGCGGCTGGCAGCCGCCGTACAGGCGCTCGAAGTCGGCCGCGCTGTGCAGCAGCCGCGGCCGCACACCCAGCGGCCCGCGGCGCGTCGGGCCGACGAAGGCGGCGGTGGCGGTGTCCACGCGCTCGATGCGCGGCCCGGGGGGCGTCTCCTCGACGTACACGCCCGGCGTGGTGACGGTGGCCATGTTCAGCCGCCCTCCTGCGCGGGCGCGCCGGCCGGGACGGGCGAAGGCGTGGACGGAACGGCTCTCATGGCGGATGGGCGCCGCAGGGCGCCCGCCATTGTGGCCAGCGGCCGGCGGGCTGCCCATCGGCCGGACGGCCGAGGCGCGTCAGCGGCCGCGGCCGGCCGCGCTGCCCTGCCGTGCCCGCTGCGCCTCCTCGCGCCGGCGGCGCAGCTCCGCCTCGGCGCGGCGGCCGGCGGCCAGCCAGGCGGCGAACTCCTTCACCGTCTCCAGCGTGATGCGCCCGATGGCGCCGCCGCGGAAGTCGGTGATCAGCGCCTCGGCCGCCTTCTGCGCATCGACCCGGCCGCCCGAGACGATCGCGCCGCGGCGCCGGCCGACGGCGTCGAGCAGGGCCTCGTCGGGCTGGTCCGCGACGGGCTCGCCGTCCGGCAGGCGGTAGCGGGCGCGCAGCGCCTCGGCGTAGTGCGTCTTCAGGTAGGCCAGCAGCTCCAGCGCGACTTCCTCGTCGTCGTAGGCATTGCGGCCGACGGCGCCGCTCACGGCCAGGCGGTAGCCGCTCTCGGGCACGATGATCTTGGGCCACAGCATGCCCGGCGTGTCGTAGAGGTAGAAGTCGTCGGCCAGCAGGATGCGCTGCTCCTGTTTGGTCACGCCGGCCTCGTCGGCGGCCTTGGCCTGGCGCTTCAGGCTGAGTGTGTTGATGAGGGTGGACTTGCCCACGTTGGGCACGCCGCAGATGAGCACCCGCATCGGCTTGGCCAGGCCGCCGCGGCCGGGCGCCAGGCGGTGGCAGGCGTCGATGATGGCCTTGCGCTGCGCCGGCGGGGTCTGGCTGGCGTCCAGCGCGATGGCGCCGGTCTCGCTCTGCGCCTGGTAGTGGGCCAGCCACTCCGCCGTGCGCTGCGGGTCGGCCAGGTCCTGCTTGTTGAGGATCTTCAGGCGCGGCTTGTGCGCCGTCATGCCGGTCAGCGCGGGGTTGGCGCTGGAGCCGGGCAGGCGCGCGTCGAGCAGCTCGATCACGACGTCGGTGGTCTTCACGCGCTCCGCAATCGCCTTGCGGGTGGCGTTCATGTGACCGGGGAACCATTGGATCGGCATGGGCGGGCGGGAAAGAGGCGGTGCGGGAAGCGGCCGATTGTCCCTGCTGGCCCGGCGGGCGCGTTTTTTTGATGCTGCGCCAACCCCATCCGGCCGCGTCGCGCGTGGAAGGCGGATCGTCCACTTCCTCTTGAAAGCGCCGACCATGCCGTCCCTCCTTTCCCCCACCCTGCGCCTCGCGCCCCTCGCCGCCCTGCTCGCCGCCTCGGCCGCCGCCGCGCAGTCCCCCGCCGCGTCGCGCATCACGCAGGTGAAGGTCTACCCCGGCAGCGCCACCGTGGAACGCGTGGCGCAGGTGGCGGCCGGCAGCCGCAGCATCCGCTTCGACTGCCTGCCGGCCGGGCTGGACCCGCAGAACCTGCAGCTCAACAGCGATGACGCTACGGTGCAGATCGGCGAGGCCTCGGTGCAGACCGGGCCGCGCTCGCTGTCGGCCGCCTGCGCCGCCAGCCCGCTGGACGAGCGCATCCGCGCGCTGGAGGACCAGAAGGCCGCGCTGGCGGCGCAGGCCGACGCGCTCGGCTACGTGACCGGCTACCTCCAGGGCCTGGGCGGCGACGGCGAGCGCCGCCAGGCCGCCCCCGGCGCGGCGGCGCTCGCCGCCACGGCCGAGGCGCTGCGCCGCACCGGGGAAGAGGCGCTGCTGCGCCGGCACCAGCTCGCGCGCGGCCAGGCCGACATCGACCGGCAGCTGCAGCCGCTGCTGGCCGAGCGCCGCCGCGCCCAGGGCGACGGCGACGCGAAGGTGAGCAGCGTCACCGTGACGCTGCACGCCCCGCGCGAGGCGCGGCTGCGGCTGGCCTACCAGGTCGCCGGTCCCGGCTGGACGCCCGCCTACCGCGCCGCGCTGGACAGCGCCACCGGCCAGGTGCGCATCGAGCGCCAGGCGCTGGTGGCCCAGGCCACCGGCGAGGACTGGCGCGGCGTGAAGCTGGTGCTCGCCACCGGCCAGCCGCGCCGCGGCACGGCGGGCCGCACGCCGCCGCCCTGGCAGGTCGGCCTGCAGCCGCCGCCGTCCGCCGCCAAGGAGGAAGCGCGGCTGCGCCGCGCGATGTCGGCGCCCGCCGCCGCGCCCGTAGCGATGGCGCAGGCCGACACGGCCGCGCCGTTGTTCGACGCCAGCGTGTTCCAGGGCAGCTTCGCCACCGAGTTCGCCGTGCCGCAGCCCATCGACGTGCCCTCCGGCGGCCAGCGCGTGGCGATGACGCTGGAGCGGCGCGAGGCCGCGGCGCAACTGGCCGTGCGCATCAGCCCGCGCGAGGAGGCGGCCGGCTACCTGGTCGCCGAGTTCGACGCGCCGGAGGGCGTGTGGCCCGAGGGCGCGCTGCAGCTCTGGCGCGACGGCGCCTTCGCCGGCACCGGCCGCTGGACCGCGCCGGCGAACGCCGACGGGCCGGCGCGCATGCAGTTGTCCTTCGGCCGCGACGAGCTGGTGCGCGTGCAGGCCGAGCCCGAACGCGACAGCCGCGGCAGCGGCGGCTTCGTCGGCAGCCGCGCCGAGCGCCGCGTGCAGCGCGCCTATGTGGTCGAGAACCGCCACCGCACGCCGATGGCGGTGCAGGTGCTGGAGGCCGCGCCCGTGTCGGTGGACGACGAGGTGAAGGTGCGCTCGCAGTTCAGCCCGCAGCCGGCCGAGCGGGACTGGAACCGCCAGCCCGGCATCGCGATGTGGCGCGCCGAGCTGGCGCCGGGCCGGAGCGCGCGCTTCACCGCCGAGCACACCATCGCCTACCCGAAGGACGCGCAGCTCAGCGGCCGCTGAGCCGCCGGCGATCGCTGGCGCAGGCTGAACCGAGCGTCAGCCATCGGCCTACGCCCGGGCCGCGGCGCAGCGGCGACGCTGTACGCCATGCCAACCCGACACGCATTCGGCTTCGTGCGCGCCGGCGGCGTCGACCAGGTGGTCTTCCGCAGCGGACAGGACATCGCCCGGCTGGGCGATCTGGACCCGAAGCTGTGGGTCGCCCTCGCCTGCCCCGTGCAGGGCCTGGAGCTGGACGCCCGCACCCTCGCCCTGATCGACGCGGACGGCGACGGCCGCATCCGCCAGCCCGAACTGGTCGCCGCCTGCGAGTGGACCTGCGCGCAGTTCGCCGACCCCGACGTGCTGCTGCGCGGAGGCGACCGGCTGGCCGCGCACGAGCTGCGGGCGGACAGCGAACTCACGGTGGAAACACGCCGCGTGCTGCGCACGCTCGGCCGCCCGGAAGACGGCGAGCTGACGCTGGCCGACGTGACGGCGCGCCGCGAGCGGCTGGCGGGCCTGCGCTTCAACGGCGACGGCGTCGTCACCGTGCAGACCGCGCACGACGCGCCGGCGCAGCAGGCGATCTCGCGCATCCTCGCCAGCCACGGCGCCGCCCGCACGGTGAAGGACCGCAGCGGCGAGCCCGGCGTGGACCGCGCCATGGCCGAGGCCTTCTTCGCCGACGTGCAGTCGCTGCACGCCTGGCACGCACGGCTGGCCGCGGACGAGGCCGCGCTGCCGCTGGGCGAGCGCACGCTGGACGCCGCGCGGGCCGTCGAGGCGGTGCGCGCCAAGGTGGACGATTTCTTCGCCCGCTGCCGCGTCGCCGCGTTCGACGCGCACGCCGTGCCCGCCCTCAACCCCGCGCCCGACACCTATGCGGCGCTGGCCGGCGACGCGCTGGCGGCCGATTCGCCGGCACTGGCCGCGCTGCCGCTGGCCGCCGTCACGCCGGCCGGCGTGCTGCCGCTGGGCGGCCCGGTCAACCCGGCCTGGACCGCCGCGCTGGA
>NZ_JBIQNC010000290.1:0-4760 GCF_044462705.1 Xenophilus sp. | reverse complement strand
CCAGCTCTTCCGGCTTGAGCGTGTCCAGCTGCTTCTTCTTGGCCTTCATGATGTTGGGCAGCGTCACGTAGCGCGGCTCATTGAGGCGCAGGTCGGCCGTGATGACCGCAGGGACCGTGAGCGTGACCGTTTCCAGGCCGCTGTCCACCTCGCGGGTGACTTTCACCTTGTCGTCTTCCACTTCCACCTTGCCGGCGAAGGTGCCCTGGGGCAGGTCCGCCAGCGCGGCCAGCATCTGGCCGGTCTGGTTGGCGTCGTCGTCGATGGCCTGCTTGCCCAGGATCACCAGGCCGGGCTGCTCCTTGTCCACCAGGGCCTTGAGCAGCTTGGCCACCGCCAGGGGCTGCAACTCCTCGGCGCTTTCCACCAGGATGCCCCGGTCCGCGCCGATGGCCATCGCCGTGCGCAGCGTCTCCTGGCACTTGGCCTCGCCGCAGCTCACGGCAATCACCTCGGTGGCCACGCCCTTTTCCTTCAGCCGAACCGCCTCCTCCACCGCAATCTCGTCGAACGGGTTCATGCTCATCTTCACGTTCGCGATGTCCACCCCCGATCCATCGCTCTTCACGCGGACCTTGATGTCCTTGTCCACCACCCGCTTGACGGGCACCAGTACTTTCATGGCTGCGCTCCTTGCTGCGTTCGTTCAGTTGACGGCGATCTTCTTGTCGCGGATGACCTTGCCCCACTTGTCGAAGTCGGTGCGGATGCGCTCGGCCATCTGCGCCGGGTCGCCGTAGGCGGCCATGGCGCCGGCCTTGACGAGCTGCTCCTGCACGCCCTTGTCGGCCAGGATCTGCTTGACCTCGGCGCTCACGCGGTCCACCACCGGCCTGGGCGTGCCCGCGGGTGCCAGCAGGCCGCCCCACGAGACGGCGTCGAAGCCCTTGAAGCCCTGCTCGGCGATGGTCTTCACGTCGGGCAGTTGCACGATGCGCTGCGGCGAGCCGATCGCGATGGCGCGCAGCTTGCCGGCCTGGATGTGCGGCAGCGCGGCCACGAGGTCGGCATACATCACCGGCACCTGCCCGCCCAGCAGGTCGGTCACGGCCGGCGTGCCGCCCTTGTAGGCGATGTGCTGCATGTCGAACTGGCCCAGGTCCTTGAGCATCTCCATCGTCAGGTGGCCGAAGCTGCCGGGGCCGGAGCTGGTGTAGTTGAGCTTGCCGCCCTCGGCCTTGGCCTTGGCGATCAGCTCGGGCAGCGTCTTCACGTCGGGCATGACGGTGGGGTTGACCACCACCACGATCGGCAGGTCGTACACCGTGGCGACGGGCGCGAAGCCCTTGTTCACGTCGTAGCCGGCCGACTTGTACAGGTGCGGCGCCAGCAGCGTGGGCGTGGCCAGCATCATGAAGGTGTAGCCGTCGGGCGCGCTCTTGGCGACGAACTGCGCGGCGATGGTGCCGGAGGCGCCGGCACGGTTCTCGACCACCACCGGCTGCTTCAGGCGCTCGGCCAGCTTCTGGCCGACCACGCGCGAGGCGGTGTCGGTGGGGCCGCCCGGCGGGAAGGGCACGATCAGCTTGATGGTCTTGGCGGGCCACTCCTGCGCGGCGGCAGGGGCGGCGGCGATGGCGGCCAGGGACAGGGTGGCGAGCGCCAGCGCGTGGCGGCGGGTGAAGGTGGTGGAAGTCATCGGTCTACGGATCTCAAGGAAGTTCGGTGGATTGCTACAGGACGCCGTCCTGCCTGAGCGCGGCGATGGCCTGGGCATCCATGCCCAGCAGCCCGCCCAGCACGCGGTCGGTGTCCTGCGAGAGCAGCGGCGGCGCGGCGCGCACGGGCATGCGCCGGCCGTCAATGCGGTAGGGCGGCGCCAGCACCTGCACGCGGCCGACCTCGGGGTTGGGCAGCTCGGCCAGCAGGCCGGCCTCGGCGGAGCGCCGCGACTGCAGCGCCTCCAGCAGGCCCAGCACCTCGCCGCAAGGGATGCCGGCAGCGGTCAGGCGCTGCAACAGCAGCTCGCGCGGCCGGCGCGCGAGTTCCGCGCGCAGTTCGGGCAGCAGCGCATGGCGGTTCTGCGAGCGGCCGGTGTTGGTGGCGAAGCGCTCGTCGGCCGCCAGGTCGGGCCGCTCGATCGCCTCGGTGCAGAAGCGCTGGAACTGCGCGTTGTTGCCCACGGTGATAACCAGCGGGCCGTCGGCCGCATCGAACACGCCGTAGGGCACGATGGAGGGGTGCGCGTTGCCGTACTTCGGCGGGTCGTCGCCCAGCAGCAGCGCCTCCATGCCGTAGTAGGCGGTGATCATCAGGCCGCAGTCGTACAGCGCCATCTCGACGTGCCGCCCCTCGCCGGTGCGCTGGCGGTCGAACAGCGCCGCCAGGATGGCCTGCGCCGAGTACATGCCGGTGAACATGTCCACCGCCGCCACGCCGAACTTGAGCGGGCCCTGCCCTTCCTCGCCGTTGAGCGCCATCAGGCCGGCCTCGCCCTGCACCACTAGGTCGTAGCCGGGGCGCGCGGCCTCGGGGCCGTCGGTGCGGTAGCCGGTGATGGAGCAATACACGACGCCGGGATTGATCGCCTTCACCGATTCGTAATCCAGCCCCATCTTCGCGATGCCGCCGAACTTGAAGTTCTGGATCACGACGTCGCTTTTGGTGGCCAGCTCGCGCACGATGCGCTGGCCCTCGGGCTTTTGCAGGTCCACGCCGACCGACTGCTTGTTGCGGTTGGCACTGTTGAAGTAGGCGGTGTTGCGCGCGCCGACACGGATGCCCCAGTCGCGCGTGTCGTCGCCGCGGCCCGGGTGCTCGATCTTGATGACCTCCGCGCCCAGGTCGCCCAGCGCCTGGGCGCACATGGGGCCGGCCAGCACGCGCGACAGGTCCAGCACGCGCACGCCGGCCAGCGGCAGGCGTTGCGATTCGCTCATCGCCGGCTCCTGAGCGCCACGTAGTCGGGCGTGCGCTTGTTCAGGAAGGCGCCGATGCCCTCGGCGGACTCCGCCGTGCCCTGCGCCTCGACCATGAACTCGGCCTCGCGGTCGAGCTGCGCGTCGAGCGTGTTCGACATCGCCTCGCGGCACAGCGTCTTGATGCGGGCCGTGGCCTGCTCGGGGCCTTCGGCCAGGCGCGCGGCCAGGGCGATGGCTTCCGCGTCCGCGCCGCCGGGCTCGGTGAGGCGGTTGACCACGCCCAGGGCGTGCAGCCGCTCGGCGCCGACGCGGTCGCCCGTCAGGCACAGCTCGGTCAGCATCTGGCGCGGCAGCACCTGGGCCAGGAAGGCGGTGGCGCCGCCGTCGGGCGTGAGGCCCACCTTGACATAGGCAACGGAGAACACGGCGTCGCGCGCCGCCACCAGCAGGTCGCAGCCCATCGCCATCGACAGGCCGGCACCGGCCGCGCCGCCTTCCACGGCGGCGACGATGGGCTTGGGGAAGTCGCGCAGCAGGCGGATCAGGCCATGCAGGCCTTCCAGCCGCTCGCGCCGGGCCTCGGGCGGGAGCTCGCGCCGTTTGGCGAGCTGGTTCAGGTCGCCGCCGGAGCAGAAGTAGCCGTCGGCGCCGGTCAGCACCACGGCGCCCACGCCGGCGTCGGTGCGCGCGGCCGTCAGCGCCTCGGCCAGCGCGTCGTACAGGCCGGCGCTGATGGCGTTGCGCTTGCCGGGCGTGTGGATCGCCAGCACCAGCACCGCGCCCTCGCGGCGGGTGAGGATGGGGGGAACGGCGGTGTCGGTCATTGCGAGGTCTCCTTGCCGAGGGCGATGTAGCGCGCGAGGTGATGGTCCTCGTCGCCGAACTGGTGGTCGATCATCACGAGGCGCTTGGCGTAGTGCGCGAGCGGCAGCTCCCAGGTCATGCCGATGCCGCCGTGGAGCTGGATGCACTCCTCCGCCACGCGCGTGCCGATGCGGCCGACGCTGTACTTGGCCGCCGACAGCGCCTTTTCGCGCGCGACTCGGTCGCTGCCGTCGATGGCGGCCGCCGCGTTGATGACGGCCGAGCGCCCCTGCTCGATCTCCAGCAGCAGGTCGGCCATGCGGTGCTGCAGCGCCTGGAAGCTGCCGATGGGCACGCCGAACTGCCTGCGGGTGCGCAGGTATTCGAGCGTGTCGCGCTTGGCGACTTCCATCGCGCCCAGCGACTCGGCAGCGAGTGCCAGCAGGCCCCAACCGGTGGCGTGCTCGAGGATGGCGGCGCCCTTGCCCTCGGCGCCCAGCAGCGCGTCGGCGCCGAGCTTCACCTGGTCCAGCGCCAGTTCCGCCGCGCGGCCGCCATCGACCTTGCGGTAGCCGCGCCAGGCAAGGCCTTGGGCGTCGCCGGGCACCAGGAAGAGCGAGAGGCCCTGCGCGTCGTCGTCCGCGCCGCCGGTGCGGGCCGAGACCAGCAGCAGCCCGGCGCGGTCGCCCAGTTGCACCACGGCCTTGGCGCCTTTCAGCACCCAGCCGTCGCCCGAACGCTCGGCGCGCGTGGCCACCTGCGTAGGCTCGTAGTGCGAGCCCGGCTCCTCGTGCGCCAGCGCCGCGACGGTGCTGCCGTCGATCAAGGAAGCGATGCGTTCCTTCTGCGCCGCGGTGCCGGCCTGCGCGATGGCGCGTCCGACGATCAGCGCACCGAGGAAGGGCTCGACCACCAGCCCCTTGCCCAGGCTCTCGAAGACCACGGCCACGTCGAAGCCGGCGCCACCGAAGCCGCCCACGTCCTCGGGGAAGAGCGCTCCCAGCGCACCGATCTCGGCCAGTTGCGACCAGCGCGCGGCATCGAAGCCTTCGTCGCTGCGCGCGATGCGGTCGCGCTCGTTGAAGCCGTACTGCT
>NZ_JBIQNC010000289.1:0-4823 GCF_044462705.1 Xenophilus sp. | reverse complement strand
GCCAGCTCCGCGGGCGAGGAGGACATCGCCTCCAGCCCGAAGGTGCCCAGCCCGTCGATCACGTCCTTGTGCGCCAGCGCGGCCTTCATGCCGGCGTTCAGGCGCGCCACCACGTCGGGCGAGGCCTTGGCCGGCAGGAAGAAGGCGAACCACTCGCTGTGCGCCATGTCGATGCCCTGCTCCTTGAGCGTGGGCACGTCGGGCGCGAAGCGGTTGCGCTTCTCGCCCGAGGTGGCGAGGATGCGCACCTTGCCCGACTGCAGGTGCTGCGTGATGTCGCCGATCGGGCCCGAGACGGCCGAGATGTTGCCGCCCAGCAGGTCGAGCATGGCCGGCTGCGTGCCGCGGTAGGCGGCGTGCTTGAGTTCGACGCCGGCGCTCTTGCCGATCAGCGCGCCGACGAAGTGCGGCGTGGAGCCCGCGGCCGGCGAGCCGAAGTTGGCGCCGGCCGGGTTGGCCTTGGCCCAGGCCAGGAAGTCCTTGACCGACTTCACCTCCGCCGGCACCGCGGGGCCGACGGCGAAGCCGAAGTCGAACACGCAGCCCACGCTCACCGGCGTCAGGTCGGCCACCGGGTCGTACGGCAGCTTCTTGTAGATGTGCGGGTAGATGGTGAGCATCGACGTCGGCGTCTGCAGGATCGTCGCGCCGTCGGCCGGGCGGCCCTTGACGTACTGGATGGCGATCTGGCCGCCGGCGCCGGTGCGGTTCTCGACCACCACCGCCTTGGCGTAGTCCGGCTGCAGCTTCTGGCCCACCCGGCGGCAGATGGTGTCGGAGGTGCCGCCGGCGGCGAAGCCGGTGACGATGGTGGCGGTCTCGATGCCTGCCTGGGCGAAGGCGCGCTGGCCGAGGCCGGCCAGCAGGGCGGACGCGCCGGTGGCTTGCAGCAGATGGCGGCGGTGGATCATGGCGAGGGGTCTCCGTCTGGATGGGGTGGTTCAGGATGCGTCGCGCAGCCAGGTCACGGCCCCCGAGTGGGTGACCGCGCCCTGGTGCGCCGGCCGCACGGTGAGCGCGTATTTTTCCAGCAGCCCCCCGCGGGGCACCCCCTCGTTTACACCCGCTTTTTGATTCAGTCGCATCACTATTTCCTCGGCCGGCAGCGCCACCGTGATGCTGCGCGCGCCGGGGCGCGCGTCGATGGCGATGCGGTCGCCGTCGCGCAGCGCCGCGATGGGCCCGCCCGCCGCCGCCTCGGGCCCGGCGTAGCCGATGCACAGCCCGCGCGTGGCGCCGGAGAAGCGCCCGTCGGTCAGCAGCGCCACCTTGTCGCCCATGCCCTGGCCGTACAGCAGCGCGGTGATGCCCAGCATCTCGCGCATGCCGGGGCTGCCCTTGGGCCCCTCGTTGCGGATGACGATGACGTCGCCGGCCTGGTAGCGGCGGTTCTGCACCGCCTCCTGCGCCTCTTCCTCGCTCTCGAACACGCGGGCCGGGCCCTCGTGCACCAGCGTCTTCAGGCCGGCCGTCTTGAGCAGCGCGCCGTCGGGGCAGAGGTTGCCCTTGAGCACCGTCAGGCCGCCGTCGGGGCTGATCGGCTCGCCGGCGCGGCGCACCACCTCGCCGTCGGGTTCGGCGCAGCCGGCCAGCTCCTCGGCCAGCGTGCGGCCGGTGAATGTGAGCGCGTCGCCGTGCAGGTGGCCCTGGTCGAGCAGCGCGCGCAGCACCACGCCGGCGCCGCCGATGCTGTAGACGTCGCGCGCCAGGTACTTGCCGCCGGGACTCAGGTTGGCGATGAGCGGCGTGCGCGCGAACACCTCGGCCACGTCGTCCAGGTGGAATTGGATGCCGGCCTCGTGCGCGATGGCGGGGATGTGCAGCGCGGCGTTGGTCGAACCGCCGGTGGCGCAGACCACGGCGCAGGCGTTCTCCAGGGCCTTGCGCGTCACGATGTCGCGCGGCAGCGGGCCGCCGCCTTCCAGGCTGGCGGACACGGCGCGCATCAGCTGCTTCGCGGCGCGGCGCATCAGCGGGGCGCGCTCGCTGTAGACGGCCGGCACCATGCTGGAGCCGATCGGCGCCAGGCCCAGCGCCTCGCTCACCATGCCCATGGTGTTGGCGGTGAACTGGCCCGCGCAGGAGCCGGCGGTGGGCAGGCAGGCGCGGCTCATCGTCTCCAGCTCTTCCGCCGTGGCCTCGCCGGCGAGCAGCTTGCCGATGGTCTCGTAGGTGTCGACCACGTTCAGGTCGCGCCCGTGCGGGCCGATGCGCCCCGGCAGCGCCGCGCCGCCGTGCACGAACACGCCCGGCACGTTGCAGCGCACGATGCCCATCATCAGGCCCGGCAGGTTCTTGTCGCAGGCGCCGATGGCGAAGATGCCGTCCCACTGGTGGCCGCGCACCGAGGCTTCGACGCTGTCGGCGATCAGCTCGCGCGAGATGAGGGAGAAGCGCATGCCCGAGTGCGCCATCGTCAGGCCGTCGCTCACCGACACCACTGGGCACTCGTGCGGGGTGCCGCCGGCGGCGTAGATGCCGGTCTTGGCGTGCTGCGCCTGCTCGCGCAGGTTGAGGTTGCACGGGCTCATCTCGCCGCCGGTGTGGAACACGCCGACGTGCGGCCGCGCGATGTCCTCGTCGTCCTGCCCCAGCGCGCGCAGGAAGGCGCGCGTGGTGGCGCGGATGGTGCCGGTGTGGATGGTGGCCGAGCGCGGCGGCAGGGCCGTCTTCTTCGTGGGGTCGGTCATGCGCGCAGGTCAGTAGGTCGCGCCGCGCGTTGCCGGGGCCGGCGCGGCGCTGCCGTCGCCCTTGAAGCGGGCGGCCAGCGTGGCCGTGCCGCGGGCCAGCAGGTTCGTGTCCAGCCCCACGGCGACGAACAGCGCGCCCTGCTTCAGGTACTCGCGCGCCAGCGCCTCGTCGGGCGTCAGGATGCCGGGGGCCTTGCCGGCCGCGCGGATGCGGCGGATGGCGTCGGCGATGGCGGCCTGCACGTCCGGGTGCCCTGCGTTGCCAGGGTGGCCCATCGAGGCCGAGAGGTCGGCCGGGCCGATGAACACGCCGTCCACGCCGTCCACGGCGGCGATGGCGTCCAGGTTGTCCAGCGCCTCGCGCGTCTCGGCCTGCACCAGCAGGCCGATCTGCGCGTTGGCGGCGGTGGCGTAGTCGGTGTAGCGGCCCCAGCGCGAGGCGCGCGCGCCGCCCATGCCGCGCACACCGGCCGGCGCGTAGCGCGTGGCGCGCACGATGGCCTCGGCCTGCGCGGCGGTGTCCACCATCGGCACCAGCAGGGTCTGCACGCCGAGGTCGAGGTACTGCTTGATGAGCGCCGTGCCGGCGTCGCCGTGGCCCAGCGGCACGCGGGCGATGGCGTGCGAATCGGGGTACGCTGCGATGGCCTGCGCCTGCGCCAGCACGCTGGCCAGGCCGTTGGGCGAGTGCTCGCCGTCGATCAGCAGCCAGTCGAAGCCGGCGCCGGCGCAGATCTCGGCGCTGTAGGCATCGGCCAGGCCCAGCCACAGGCCGATCTGCGGACGGCGCTCGGCCAGGGCTTTCTTGAACAGGTTCTCGGGGGTCTTCATGGTGGTTTCAGGTAAAACGGAAACTGATGGAACCCAGCGGGCCGTAGTCCGCATGGAAGGTGTCGCCGCGCTGCGCGTTGACGGGCCGCGTGAAGGAGCCGCCCAGGACCACCTCGCCGGCTTCGAGGTGCTCGTCCCACGGGGCGAGCTTGTTGGCCAGCCAGGCCACGCCGTTGGCCGGGTGGTTGAGCACCGCGGCGGCCACGCCCGATTCCTCGATCACGCCGTTCCTGAACAGCAGCGCGGACACCCAGCGGAGGTCCACCGCGTCGGGCCGCACGGGGCGCCCGCCGGTCACGATGCCGGCGTTGGCGGCGTTGTCGGAGATGGTGTCGAAGACCTTGCGCGGCGCCTTGGTGTGGCGGTCGAACTGCTCGATGCGTGCGTCGATGATCTCGATGGCCGGCACCACCCAGTCGGTGGCGGCCAGCACGTCGTACAGCGTCACGCCGGGGCCCTTCAGCGGCCTGCCGAGGATGAAGGCCAGCTCCACCTCGATGCGCGGCGCGATGAAGCGCTCGAAGGGGATGTCGCCGCCGCTCTCGAAGAACATGTCGTCCAGCAGCGTGCCGTAGTCGGGCTCGTCGATCTGGCTGGAGACCTGCATGGCGCGCGAGGTCAGGCCGATCTTGTGGCCCCTGACGGTGCGGCCCTCGGCCAGCTTGCGCTTCACCCAGGCGCGCGAGACGGCGTAGCCGTCCTCGATCGTCATGTCGGGGAAGCGCTTGGAGAAATGCTCGACCTGCACGCGCGACTTCTCGCTCTCGTGCAGTTCGGCGGCCAGCTGTTCGATGGCGGAGGCGGGGAGCATCGCGGGGTCAGCCTTTGTTGAAAAGGGGGTGCAGGTTGCTGTGCTTGCCGTCGTACACCTGCCCGGGACTCTCGTCGATCTGCAGCGTGCAGCCCATGAGCTGCCGGTCGAAGATGGGGGCGAAGTGGGCGCGGACGGCGGCCAGCAGATCATCGCCGGCCTTGCGCTTCACCGCATCGGAACGCCCTGTGCCCATGCGCAGGTTCAGGTAGACGAAGGCGTAGTCGTCCCGGCCGTCGGCCACGGCGAAATGCGCCGCCGGGAAGGCCAGCACGCGCGTGCCGCCGGTGGGGAAGACCTGGCGGCCGTCCTCGTCGCGCTGTTCGAGCATGACGTCGGCCAGCGTGCGGCACAGGGCCGTCATGTCGGTGCGGGCTTCGAGGTTGGGGGTGTAGAGGATGACCAGGTGGGGCATGGCAGTGTGTTCAGCGTTGGAGGCGCGCGCCGTGGCCGGGGGCCTGGGGCGCGGGCTCATGGTGGGGCGGTCGGCG
>NZ_JBIQNC010000288.1:0-4832 GCF_044462705.1 Xenophilus sp. | reverse complement strand
CCGCGCACGACGCCGACTGGCGCGCCTCGCCCCTGCTGGCGGCCGGCCATGCCGGGCTGCCGCCCGCACTGGTGATCACCGCCGGCTACGACCCGCTGCGCGACGAGGGGCTGGACTACGCCCGCGCGCTGTCCGACGCCGGCAGCCGCGTCGCCCACGTGTGCTTCGAGCGGCAGATCCACGGCTTCATCACCATGGGCCGTGTGCTCGACGAGGCCAACACGGCGGTCGCGCTGTGCGCGGCCGAGCTGCGCCGCGCCTTCGCCGCGCCGGCCGCGCGCTGAACTAGGGAAAGCCCCGTCCAGATGGGTGCCAACGCCCGCCGTGCCGTCGGTACGATGCGCCCAACCCGGGAGAGCCGGCGCGCAGTGGCGCGGCGGGGTGTGCGATGCGTCCAACGACTTCGAGGAGACCGAGCAGCATGCAGACGACGAGGGTGGTGCACGCCGACGGTGGGGAGCGCCTCATGTGGCTGACGACGCAGCGCGTCTTCTATGCCGGCCTGCTGGGCCTGGCGAGCGAGCGCAGCTTCGGCGGCTGGGGCGTGTACGTGTCGCCGCGCGGCCTGCCCAACCGCATCCGCATCGGCGGCGGGGCCTGGCAGTCGGGCGAGCTGCTGGTCGTGCCGCCGCAGGTGCCGCACCACGTCCGGAGCGCCGAGCCGCTGGTCCTGAACCTGCTGATCGAGTCGGAGTCGGTCGACCCCGACGCGCTGCCCGCCGTGCTGCGCCGCTGCGGCCCGGTGGACGACCCCGCCTTCGTGCGCCGCGTGCGCGCGGCCCATGCGCAGCTCGTGGCCGCCTCCGGCCGCGAATGCTTCGGCGGCATCGACTTCGACCGCCTCTTCTTCGGCCAGCCGCTGCCCGAGCGGCCGCTGGACGCGCGCATCCGGCAGGTGATCGAGCGCGTGAGCGCGGCGCCCGCGGCGCCGTGGTCGGCCGAGCAGTGCGCCGCCGACGTGCACCTGTCCTTCTCGCGCTTCCTGCACCTGTTCAAGGCGCAGACGGGCATGACCTTCCGCGCCTTCCGCGCCTGGAAGCGCGCCCGCAGCCTGCTGCGCTACGTGCGGGAATCGGCCAGCCTGACCGACATCGCGCTGGACGCCGGCTACCCCGACTCCACCCACTTCAGCCATTCGATCCGCCAGATCTACGGGCTGCGGCCCAGCGAGATCGTGGCCGGCTCGCGGCGCCTGGCGCTGCACGACGCCGCGGGCGAGGTGCTATGCGGCTGACGGCGCCTCACCGCATCCAGGCCGCGTGCCGCCGCTTTCCCAAACGCTGAGGGACGGCGCGCGGTGCAAGTCCTCCAGCTCCTGCTCTCCGGCATCGCCCAGGGCTGCATCTACGGCCTCATCGCGCTGGGCTTCGTGCTGATCTACAAGGCCACCGAGACGGTGAGCTTCGCCCAGGGCGACCTGATGATGCTGGGGGCCTTCGCCACCTTCGCGGGCATGGCCCTGTTCGGCCTGCCGTTCTGGGCGGCGGCGCTGCTGGCGCTGGCGGCGATGGTCGCCTTCGGCATGCTGGTGGAGCTGGCCGTCATCCGGCCCATCCTCGGCCAGCCGCAGTTCTCCATCGTCATGCTGACCATCGGCATCGGCTACGTGCTGCGTGGCCTGATCACCATGGTGCCCGGCATCGGCACCGAGACGCACACGCTGGCCGTGCCCTACAAGGACCAGGTCTGGAAGCTCGGCGGCCTGGTGGTCAACGTGGAGCAGGCGGTGGTGATCGGCGCCACCGCCGTGCTGTGCGTGCTGCTGTTCGCCATGTTCCGCTACAGCAAGCTGGGCATCGCCATGCAGGCCAGCTCGCAGAACCAGTTGGCGGCCTACTACATGGGCATCCCGGTCAAGCGGCTGAACTCGCTGGTGTGGGGCCTGGCGGCGGCGGTGGCCACGGTGGCGGGCATGCTGCTGGCGCCCATCACCTTCGTACACGCCAACATGGGCTTCATCGGGCTGAAAGCCTTCCCGGCCGCGGTGGTGGGCGGCTTCGGCAGCCTGCCGGGCGCCATCGTCGGCGGGTTGATCATCGGCGTGGTGGAGTCGCTGGCCGGCTTCTACCTGCCCGACGGCTTCAAGGACACGGCGCCCTACATCGTGGTGCTGGCGATGCTGATGCTCAAGCCGAACGGCCTGTTCGGCGAGAAGCTCAGGAAGAAGGTGTAGCAGGGCCGTCATGCGCTTCCTCTTCAAGACCAGCTACGCGCAGGACATCGCGCTCGCCAAGCACGGCGGGCACCGCTTCTGGTATGCGCTGCTCGGCCTCGCGCTGCTGGCCGCGCCCTGGGCGCTCGACGAATACTGGCTCGCGCAGCTCAACTTCGTGCTCATCTATTCGGTGGTGGGCCTGGGGCTGATGCTGCTGGCCGGCTTCACCGGGCAGTTCTCGATCGGGCACGCGGCCTTCCTGGGCACCGGGGCCTACACGCAGGGCGTGCTGGTCAACCTGGGCGTGCCCTTCCCGCTGGCGATGGTGGCGGCGGCGCTGCTCTCGGCGGCGGTGGGCGTGGTGGTCGCCATGCCGGCGCTGCGCGTCAAGGGCATCTACCTGGGCATCGCCACGCTGGCCTTCGGCTTCATCGTCGAGGAGGTGTTCGCGCGCTGGGAAAGCGTCACCGGCGGCAACGCGGGGCTGCACGTGAAGTCGCCGCGCCTCGCCGGCATCGACTTTGGCGGCGGCGAGGCCTTCTACTTCGTGTGCCTGGTCACCACCATCCTGTGCACGCTGGGCGTGCTCAACCTGCTGCGCGCGCCCACCGGGCGGGCCTTCGTCGCGATCCGCGACTCGGAGGTCTCGGCGCAGAGCATGGGCATCCACCTGGCGCGCTACAAGACGCTGTCCTTCGCCGTGTCGGCGGCGCTGGCCGGGCTGGGCGGAGCGCTGTACGCGCACAAGATCAGCTTCCTCTCGCCCGACCAGTTCAGCATCCTGCAGTCCATCGATCTGCTGCTGATGGTGGTGATCGGCGGGCTGGGCTCGGTGCACGGCGTGTTCCTGGGCGCGATCTTCCTGATCTCGATGCCGCAGCTCATCGCCATGTCCAAGGACTGGCTGCCCGAGGCCATCGGCCAGGCGCCGGGGCTGCAGGGGCTGGTGTACGGCGTGGTGCTGATCGCCTTCGTGCTCTTCGAGCCGATGGGCCTGTACGGGCGCTGGCTGAAGATCCGCACCTGGCTGCAGCTGTTTCCCTTCTACCGCCGGGGCATGTTCAAGCGGCAGAAGTCCTTCACCAAGTCGGACCGCCTCAAATGAACGGCGACGTGCTGCTCTCGGCCCAAGACCTGAGCGTGCGCTTCGGCGGCGTGCTGGCGGTCAACAAGGTCGGCTTCGAGGTGCGGCGCGGCGAGGTGTTCACCCTCATCGGGCCCAACGGCGCGGGCAAGACGACGGTGTTCAACCTCATCAGCCGCATCTACCAGCCCACCACCGGCAGCATCGCCTGGCACGGCGAGGGCGGCGCGCCGGTGGTGCTGACCGAACAGCCGCCGCACGCCATCGCGGCACTGGGCATCGCACGCACCTTCCAGAACATCGAGCTCTTCGAGCACGCCACGGTGCTGCACAACCTGCTGATCGGACGCCACACGCACCGCCGCACCGGCTTCTGGAGCGAGGTGTTCTTCACCCCCGCCACGCGCCGCGCCGAGATCGAGGCGCGCGAGAAGGCCGAGCAGGTGATCGACCTGCTGGACCTGCAGCACTATCGCGACGCGCTGGTGGCCGGCCTGCCGTATGGCGTGCGCAAGGTGGTGGAGCTGGCGCGCGCCCTGTGCACCGAGCCGAAGCTGCTGCTGCTGGACGAGCCCTCGTCGGGCCTGAACGTGGAGGAGACGGCCGACATGGCCTTCTGGATCCAGGACATCCAGCAGGAGCTGGGCATCTCGGTGCTGATGGTGGAGCACGACATGACGCTGGTGTCCAAGGTGTCGGACCGCGTGCTGGCGATGAACCAGGGCGAAGTGCTGGCGCTGGGCACGGCGCGCGAGGTGCAGGCGGACCCGCGCGTGGTGGAAGCCTATCTCGGTGCGGTCGAGGACGTGAGCAGCCTCAGGAGGCAGGCATGACCGACGACGTGCTGCAGCTCCTCAACGTCGAGAGCGCCTACGGCCCCATCAAGGCCATCCGCGGCGTGAGCCTGAAGGTGCGGCGCGGCGAGATCGCCACCGTGCTGGGCAGCAACGGCGCGGGCAAGACGACCATCCTCAAGACCATCTCCGGCATCATCGACCCGCGCAAGGGCACGGTGCACTTCAAGGGCCTGGACATCACCGCCAAGGACCCGGCCTACATCGTGCAGCAGGGCCTGTCGCACGTGCCCGAGGGGCGCGAGGTGTTCCCGCTGCTGTCGGTGCGCGACAACCTGCTGATGGGCGCCTACACCCGGCGCGACCGCGACGGCGTGGCGCGCGACATGGAGACGGTGTTCGGCTACTTCCCCATCCTGAAGGAGCGCGCCGCGCAGGACGCCGGCCTGCTCTCCGGCGGCCAGCAGCAGATGCTGGCGATCAGCCGCGCGCTGATGGCCGCGCCCGAGCTGATCCTGCTGGACGAGCCCTCGCTGGGCCTGAGCCCCAAGCTCACCAAGGAGATCTTCGAGATCGTGGTGCGCATCAACCGCGAGCGCGGGACGACGCTGCTGCTGGTGGAGCAGAACGCCAACATGGCGCTCAACGCCGCCGACTACGGCTACGTGCTGGAGAACGGCCGCATCGTCATGGAAGACACCTGCGAGCGCCTGCGCGAGAAGGAGGACATCAAGGAGTTCTACCTCGGCATGCAGGAAAGCGGCGCCCGCGGCGAGCGGCGCTGGAAGAAAAAGAAGAC
>NZ_JBIQNC010000287.1:0-4908 GCF_044462705.1 Xenophilus sp. | reverse complement strand
GTGTAGATGATGGTCGGAGACGTCGTGCTCATGGCGCTGGATTTCCTTGGGAAAAATGTGAACGGATCGGTCCACCACGCATTGTCGCGCAGCGGCCCGGCCCGGTCAGACCCCGTCCCGGAAACCCGGGTCAGTCCCGGAAACCCGGGCTCTCGCGGTCCAGCCGCCGCAGCAGCGCCGGCCAGGCGATGTTGGCGCCCAGGCCGGTGGTGACGGTCTTCATCACCTGCGACAGGCCGTCGAGGATGCGCGGGTTCACCGTCACCAGCTCGCCGCCGGCCTGCGCGTCGATCTGGATGCGGCAGGTGTTCTCGAAGGTGTACATGTTGAGGAAGGCGTCGGCCACCGTCCTGCCCACCGTCAGCAGGCCGTGGTTGCGCAGCATCAGGAAATTGTTGTGGCCCAGGTCCTGCTGCAGGCGCGGCTTCTCGTCGTCGCGCACGGCCACGCCCTCGTAGTCGTGGTAGCCCAGCGAGGACAGCACGAAGGTGCTCTGCTGGCTGATGGGCAGCACGCCGCACTTCTGCGCGCTCACTGCCACGCCGGCGCGGCTGTGGGTGTGCAGCACGCACTGCACGTCTTCCCGCGCGGCGTGGATGCAGCTGTGGATGACGAAGCCCGCCGGGTTGACCGGCCAGGGCGAGTCGATCAGCTTGTTGCAGTCCATGTCCACCTTGACCAGGCTGGAGGCGGTGATCTCGTCGAACATCATCCCGTAGGGGTTGATGAGGAAGTGGTGCTCCGGCCCCGGGATGCGGGCGCTGATGTGGGTGAAGACCAGGTCGCTCCAGCCGTACAGCGCCACCAGGCGGTAGCAGGCGGCCAGGTCGGTGCGCAGCTGCCATTCCTCGTCGGAGACGAGCTGGCGCACGGCGCGGGTTTCGGCGGGGGTGGTGGCGTTCATGGTGTCTCCGGGGTTCAGGCGGTCTCGGGGGCGAGCGCGGCCTTGTAGACGCTCTGGCGCGGCTCGCGCATCAGCCGGCGAAGCATGGGCTCGAACTCGCCGATCGGCAAGGTCTCGCCCTTCGGGTCGAAG
Source organism: Xenophilus sp. (assembly GCF_044462705.1). Taxonomy (NCBI): domain Bacteria; kingdom Pseudomonadati; phylum Pseudomonadota; class Betaproteobacteria; order Burkholderiales; family Comamonadaceae; genus Xenophilus; species Xenophilus sp. The sequence goes on along the minus strand of NZ_JBIQNC010000287.1, from coordinate 3,872 downwards.
GCCGGGTTGTCGTACAGCTCGCAGAACTCGGCCGTGCGCTCGTAGTGCGGGTGTTCCCTGAAGCGGTCGCGCAGGTCGCGGTCCAGCCCGATGTGGTGGAAGAAGTAGTGGCCCTGGAAGATGCCGTGGTGCTGGACCATCCAGTGGTTGGCCTCGCCGACGAAGGGCTGGAGGATGGCCGCCGCGATGTCCGGGTGGTTGAAGCTGCCCAGCGTGTCGCCGATGTCGTGCAGCAGGGCGCAGACCACGTACTCCTCATCGCGTCCGTCGCGCAGCGCGCGGGTGGCGGTCTGCAGCGAGTGGGTGTAGCGGTCGACCGGGAAGCCGCCGTAGTCGCCTTCGAGCAGCTTCAGGTGCGCCATCACCCGGTCGGGCAGGCCCTGGGCGAAGTGCATGAATTCGCCGCCGATGGCCTGCCAGTCCTCGCGCGTGCTGTCCTGCATGCGCACGAAATTCGCTCTTGCATTCATCGCTGCGTGTCTCCGGTCTTGTGGGGTCGTGGGAAGCGGCCACTCTAGACCCGCACCGGCGCCGCGGCTGTCCGCCACTTGACATGCCGGCCCGGCGGCCGGCGCGCGCCTCAGCGGATCAGCCGCCCGTCTGCCGAGATCGACACCAGCTCGATGGCGGAGGTAGCCTCGCGCACGCCCGAGCGCAGGTTCAGCCGGAAGCCGCCCACGTCGTAGTGCGCCATGCCGGGTAGCACGCGCTGCAGCGCCGCCGCCTTGGCGCCTCGGCCGGCGCGGCGCACGGCCTCGGCCAGGGTCTTGGCGGCGATGAAGCCCTCCAGCCCCTCGTAGCCGGGCGTCTGGTCGCTCGCGTCGATGGCCGCCAGGTACTCGCGCACGATCGGCGTCGTCCGGCTGCGCGGCGAGGGCACCACCTGCGAGACCACCACGCCGCCGATCTGCTGGCCCAGCGCGAAGTACAGCGGGTCGATGCCGACCGTGGAGAAGTTGAGGAAGGCGCCCGCATAGCCGGCGCCGCGCATCTTCTGGATGAAGGCGGCGGTGCTGCGGAACAGCGCCGCCTGGATGATCGCCTGCGGCTGCACCGCCTTGACGGCAGCCACCGCCGTGTCGACCTTCGTGCCGTTCGGCGGCACGAAGGCGGTGACCGCCAGGGCCGGCAGCTTCAGGTCGGCCAGCGCCCGGTTGACGGCCTCCAGTCCGGCCCGCCCCAGCGCGTCGTCGTCGCCCACCAGGGCGATGCGGGTGAGCCCGAGCGTGGCGCAGTACTGCACCATCTTGAAGGCTTCGTCCGCCATGCTGGGGCGCACCAGGTAGACCTGCGGGTACGACGCGCTGCGCAGCGCGTCGGGCGCCGCGAAGGGCGCGAAGAAAATGGCGCCGCGCTGCTGGGCCACCTGGGCGGCGGCCAGGGTGCTGGCCGCACCGGCGAAGCCGAACAGCGCATCGCAGCCCTCGTCCAGCAGCTTGCGGGCATTGGCCGCGGCGCGCTCGGCGCTGTAGGCATCATCGAGTTGGCGCAGCTCGATGCGCGGCAGGTCGCCGGCACTGTCGTTGTACGCGTCGACGCAGAGCTTGGCGCCGCCGGCGTACGCCAGCCCGATCTCGCTGGCGTCGCCGGTGAGCGGCACGGACTGGCCCAGCACCAGGGTGCCGGGCGGGGCGCTGCGCGCGAGAAGCGGCACGGCGAGCCCGGCGGCGGCGCTCGCGCAGCGGGTCAGCCAACGTCTGCGGTTGTCCATGGTGAGTCACCTTTATTGACAATGGTTTCAGATTAGCAACATTTATGCCTCATGCCAACGAAAGACTGACAGGCGGGCGCGTGCATCGCGCACGGGCGGGCCGGTGGGCAGCCGTCGCGGTGCTGGCCCTGTGCGCCGCCGCCTGCACCCGCCAGGTGCCCCGCGTCCAGGACGTGACGCAGGAGCCGCCGAAGCCCACGGCCGAGACGGCGCGGCCGACGTTGCCAGCCGCACCCGAGCCGGCTCCCGGGCCGGGCGCGCCACCCGCCGAGGCGCCGGGCGCCGAGTCCGTCAAGGTGCCGCCCAGGCTGCTGTCGCGGGTCGATCCCCGCTACCCGGAGGAGCTGATCGAGCAGGGCATCCGCGGCACGGTGCGGGCGCGCTTCACCGTCGACCGCCAGGGGCGGGTGCGCGATGCGCAGATCGTGTCCGCCTCCCACCCGGCCTTCGCCAGGGCCGTGCGCGAGGTGCTGCCGCGCTGGCGCTTCGAGCCCGCGCGCGGCGCAGCAGGCACCACCGTGCCGGCGCGTGTGGACGTGCCGCTGCGCTTCGAGCTGGCGGACTGATCAGACCCGGCGGAACACCACGTCCCACACGCCGTGGCCGAGCTTCAGGCCGCGGTTCTCGAACTTGGTGAGCGGTCGGTAGTCCGGCTTGGGCGCGAAGCCGGCCGCGGTGTTGGCCAGCAGCGGCTCGGCCGAGAGCACCTCCAGCATCTGCTCGGCATAGGGCTGCCAGTCGGTCGCGCAATGGATGTAGCCGCCGGGCGCCAGGTGCTCGGCCAGCTGGCGCACGAAGGGCGGCTGGACCAGGCGGCGCTTGTGGTGCCGCTTCTTGTGCCAGGGGTCGGGGAAGAAGATGTGCACGCCGGCCAGCGAGGCGGGCGGCACCATGTGCTGCAGCACCTCCACCGCGTCGTGCGCCACGATGCGGACGTTGCCCAGGCCCTGCTCGCCGGCGCGCTTGAGCAGGGCGCCGACGCCGGGCTCGTGCACCTCGCAGCACAGGAAGTTGTCCTGCGGCCGCACGGCGGCGATGTGGGCCGTGGCCTCGCCCATGCCGAAGCCGATCTCCAGCACGGTGGGGGCCTGGCGGCCGAAGGCGGCGGCGAAGTCGAGCGGCGCGGCGCGGTAGGGCAGCAGGTAGGTCGGCCCCCAGTCCGCATAGGCGCGGGCCTGGGCCTCGGTGGTGCGGCCGGCGCGCCGGACGAAGCTCTTGATGCGGCGGTGGGCGGGATGGTCGGGGTCGCCGGCGGGAAGGTCCTGCGGCTGCTGCTCTGGCGTGGGGTCGGCGATCACGGCGGCGGATTGTAGAGAGCGGCCCAGGGCGCGACCCAACTGCGCAGCGCCTCGCTGGGCGTGTCCGCCGAGGGGCAGGGCGGCAGGCCGAGCGCCGCCGCGGCGGCCTGCAGGGCTGCCAGCGCGGCGGCCGGCGTGCGCGTCTCGATCGCCGCGGCGCCGGTCTGCTTGGAGAGCTTCTGCCCGTCGGCCGCGCGCACCAGCGGCGTGTGCAGGTAGCGCGGCGCCGGCAGGCCCAGGGCGCGCTGCAGCAGGATCTGGCGCGGCGTGTTGTCGGCCAGGTCCTCCCCGCGCACCACGTCGGTCACGCCCTGGTCGGCGTCGTCCACCACCACGGCGAGCTGGTAGGCCCAGGGGCCGTCGGCGCGGCGCAGCACGAAGTCGCCCACCTCGTGCATCACGTCCTGGCGCTGCGGGCCGAGGCGGCGGTCGTGCCACTGCACGTCCGATGCGCCGGCCATGCGCCAGGTGGCGAAGCGCCAGGAGCGCGCGGGCTTGCCGTGCAGGCCGCCGCGGCAGGTGCCGGGGTAGACGCGCTCGCCGTGCCGCCGGTGCGCGATGCCCTGCGCTGCCAGGGCGGCGTCGATGTCGCGCCGCGTGCAGCCGCAGGGGTAGGCCAGGCCGGCGCGCGTCAGCCGCTGCAGGGCGTCGTCGTAGAGCGCGGTGCGCGCGGTCTGCCGCACGGGCGGCGCGTCGGGCCGCAGGCCGCAGTCGGCAAGCTGGCCGAGGATGCGTTCCTCCATGCCGGCGATGCAGCGTTCGGTGTCGGCGTCCTCGATGCGTACCAGCCAGCGGCCGCCGGCGGCGCGGGCATCCAGCCAGCTCGCCAGGGCGGCGACCAGCGAGCCGGCGTGCAGCGGGCC
>NZ_JBIQNC010000286.1:1792-4934 GCF_044462705.1 Xenophilus sp. | reverse complement strand
GGCGCAGGGCGCGCCCGTTGCCTTCCCGGAAAGGATGGACCATGTTCAGATCGCCGTAGAAGATCGCGCACTCCCGAACCAGCGCCGGCCGCGCCAGACCTTCCAGCCAGTTCTTGCCGGCCAATGCATCGAATATCTTGACGGCCTCCGCCTCGATGCGGGAGACATGGCAGAACCGTGTTCTCGACTTGGAGATGTCCACGGTCCGCAATTCCCCCGCCCAGTCGTAGACGTCCTCGAAAAGCTGGCGATGCAGGGCCTGCAGCGCGCCCAGATCGTAGGGTGGCGGCGCAAACTCGATCCTGCTTGCAGCAATCGAAGACAACGCCCGCTCGGCCGCCGCCAGCGCGGCTTCGTCCTGCAGGCCCAGGCGGTTGCGCAGCACGCCGGACTGCGGGTCGCAGTAGGGATCGGGGCCGGCGCCGTACTTGTCCAGGGTCAACCCTTGGCGTGCCGCTGAGCGCTCAACCGCTGCAGCACCGCCTCGCGCGTGGGTAGCGGGCGCTGGCCGTCGGCAGGCGTTGTGTCAAAGCCCTCCAGACGCAGACTGGCCGCATAGTTGGACCGCCGCATCCGGGCGAAATGCGCCTTCTTGGATTGCAGGTCGAGAGGGGTTTTCATCATTCGGCGTCCGATGACGGGGATCGTCCATTTTAGGAAGTCCGGCCGTCTGCCGGCGGCATGCCGCGTGGGCGGGCGCTCACCTCGGCGCTGGTCACGGCCTGCACGCCGGCGGCCGTGCGCACGAGCAGCTCGCCGCCCGCGCCCACGCCTTCGCACAGGCCGGCGGTGCCGTCGCTGAGCACCACCTCGCGCCCGCGCAGCGCGTCGCGGGCCGCGAAGCGGGGCGCCACCGGCGCGAAGCCCTCGCGCTCGAAGCGCAGCACCTCGGCCACCAGCGCGGGTGCAATGCGTGCCAGCACCGCGTCCGGCCCGGCGTCCGGCCACCACTCGCGCACGGCGGCCGGCGCGGTGCGCAGGCCCTCGGCCGGCCGCTCGGCCAGGTTCAGACCGATGCCGATGACGACCTGCCGCGCGGCACCCGGTCCGGCGAGGGCACCCCCCGGCGCGCCGGCCGTCTCGATGAGGATGCCGCCGAGCTTGCGGTCCTGGCGCCACAGGTCGTTGGGCCACTTCAGCTGCACGCGGGCGGCGCCGTCGGCGTCCAGCGACTCGGCCACGCTCACGCCCACGGCCAGCGACAGGCCGGACCAGTCGGCCGGCGCCAGCGGCAGGGCCAGCGAGAAGGTGAGCGAATCGCCGGGGGCGCTGTCCCAGCCGCGCCCGACGCGGCCGCGGCCGGCCGTCTGGCGCGCGGCGACCAGCAGCACCGGCGAGGTGTCGCCGGCGCGCGCGCGGCCCATGAGTTCGGTGTTGGTGGAGGCGATCTCGTCCACCTGCTCCACGGCCAGGCCGGGCAGCAGCGCCGCCAGTTGCGCAGACAGCGAGGACAGGGCCGCCGTGCTCACCCGGTCGCCTTCTTTCCGTCCTTTTTCTTGGCCTTTTTCTTCTTCTTGTCGCCGGCCTTCTTCTTGTCCTTGGCCTTCTTCTTTTTCTTCTTCGCGCCGTCCTCGTCGTCCTTCGGCGCGAGCAGCGTGCCGCGGCAGGCGGCGGCGCCGCACCAGCAGGGGAACTCGGCCAGCAGCTTGGGCGTGTAGGGCTCGTCGATGATCAGGCCGTAGTCGTAGCTCAGTTCCTCGCCGGCCTCGATGTTGCGCAGCGCCTTGATGAACACGCGCCCGCCGTCCTCGTCGGCGATGCAGTTCGGATCGCAGGAGTGGTTGATCCAGCGCGCGGCGTTGCCCTTGACGCCGCCGTCGATCACGCGCTCGTCGTCGACGTGGAAGTAGAAGGTGTGGTTGGGCTGCGCCGGGTCGTGCGGATGGCGGCGCAGCGCTTCCTCCCAGGAAATCACCTCGCCCTTGTATTCGATGACGCGCTCGCCCTCGGCGATGGGCTGCACGGCGAACACGCCGTTGCCGTGCACGGCCGAGCGCCGCGTCTGGATGCGCCGGGCGGGCGAAGCCGACGGCGAGGTGGGGGATTTGCTGGGCATCGCCGAGTTCTGATAGCTTGAATACAGGCACCTGCGCGCACGCACGTGCGTATGTGTGTGCGCGTGCATGCGCGCGAGAGGCGCGAGTATAGAGAGACCCCTGATGACGAAGACTTTGGTGATTGCTGAGAAGCCGTCGGTGGCGCAGGACATCGTGCGTGCGCTCACGCCGGTGAGCGGCAAGTTCGACAAGCACGACGAGCATTTCGAGAACGAGCGGTACGTGGTGACCAGCGCCGTGGGCCACCTGGTGGAGATCCAGGCGCCGGAGCAGTACGACGTCAAGCGCGGCAAGTGGAGCTTCACCCACCTGCCGGTGATCCCGCCGCACTTCGACCTGAAGCCGGTGGACAAGACCAAGACCCGCCTGAACGCGGTGGTGAGGCAGGCCAAGCGCAAGGACGTGATCGAGCTGGTGAACGCCTGCGACGCCGGGCGCGAGGGCGAGCTGATCTTCCGCCTGATCGAGCAGTACGCCGGCGGCGGCAAGCCGCTGGGCAAGCCGGTCAAGCGCCTGTGGCTGCAGTCGATGACGCCGCAGGCCATCCGCGACGGCTTCGCGCAGCTGCGCAGCGAGCAGCAGATGCAGGGCCTGGCCGATGCGGCGCGCTCGCGCTCGGAGGCCGACTGGCTGGTGGGCATCAACGGCACGCGGGCGATGACGGCCTTCAACTCGCGCGACGGCGGCTTCTTCCTCACCACCGTGGGGCGGGTGCAGACGCCCACGCTGTCGATCGTGGTGGAGCGCGAGGAGCAGATCCGCAAGTTCGTCAGCCGCGACTACTGGGAAATCCACGGCAGCTTTCTCGCCGAAGCCGGCAGCTACCCCGGCAAGTGGTTCGACCCGAACTGGAAGAAGGCCAATGCACCCCTCCTGCCCAGCGGCGACCCGGACCCCGAATGGCGCGCCGACCGCGTGTGGAGCGAGGCCGAGGCGCGCGCCGTCGCCGACGCGGCGCGCGGCCGGCCGGCCACCGTCACGGAAGAGAGCAAGCCCACCACGCAGGCCTCGCCGCTGCTGTTCGACCTGACCTCGCTGCAGCGCGAGGCCAACAGCCGCTTCGGCTTCTCGGCCAAGACCACGCT